>JBILEG010000212.1:0-6188 GCA_044352225.1 Pseudomonadales bacterium
CGCGCGCGCAGATAGCGCACCAGCGCCACGGTGTAGAGCGTGTACTGGAGGTCGTAGCGGTGCTCTGCGATCACTTTTTTCTGCTGCAGCGTGCCGTAATCCGCGAGCGTGACGCCGAGATGGTTGGACTTGTAGTCCGCCACGAAGTAGCGGCCCTCATGACAAAACACGAGATCGATGGAGCCCGCGAGCATGCCGTGTACGGGCTTGAATCCGAGATCACCGGCCTGCGCGGAGACCTCGTCGTGCGTGCGCATCATCGCGTTCATCGTCGGCGCATCCAGGTGGTCGACGGGCAACTCGAAGCGCATCTCGGTGAGGCGCTGGTTGCGCGGGATCTCGCAGAGCCGCAAGGCCTTGCCATCGAGCGGGCAGTTGCGCAGTTCGTCGAGCATCTGTGCGATGACCGGGTGCCAATCCGGGGCCATGCCCATGCGAAGGAGCGCCGCATCGATCAGCGCGACGTTGGCGGCAGCCGCGGCAGGCTGCGCGAGATCGGCTTTCTCGAGCACCTTGTGGAGCATGTCACCGTAATCGGGCCCGCGCGGAAAACCGAAGGGCGTGCGGTCTGAATCGGCGTCGCGCTGTTGTTCACGGGCCGGGATCTCCGGCTGGCGGAAGACCTGCTCGGCGCGGTCTGGTTCCGTCTTGTGGGAAGCGAGCGCCGAGTAGCTGGTGCTGCGCCAGCGCCTGTCGGGCTCCTTCCTGATCTCGCGCGCATCGAGGCGTTTCACCAGCGAGGGAGGAGCCGGGACAGTGGCCGCCGGCGGCACGCCGATCAACTGTGCACCGGGAACCGTGAGCAGGCGCTGCAGCGCATCAGCAGGGGGCACGGCCTCGGCACCGAGCAGCCAACCGAGCGCGGTCTGCTCGAGAATGCTCTTTTTGTGGTCCGTGACATCACTCACGCCAATGACGCAGCTGTACTTCGCGCGCGTAAGCGCAACGTAGAGCAGCCGCAGATCTTCCGAGAGTCGCTCCTGATCGGCCAAGGTGCGTGAGGCGGAATCCTCGGAGAGGTCATACACCGGCTGCCACGTTTGCGTGTCGTGGAACAGGGGTGTTTTCTCGGTTCTTCGATGCACGGGAAAAGGCAGGACCACAACCGGGAACTCGAGGCCCTTGCTCCCGTGGATGGTCATGATGCGCACGCGTTTCGCGTCACTTTCCAGCCTGAGCTGCTGTTCCTCCCGGTCGCCGTCGGAGTTGGCAAGACATGCCGCGAAGCGGGCGAGCAGGGCTTCATCGCTGTCCAGGGTGGCGCGCTCGACGGCAAGGAGTTCGACCAGATGCAGGGCATCGGTGAGCAGACGTTCGCCATCTGGCATCGCGAGGGCACGTGTCGGCACATCGAGCGTACGGAAGAGGTGGCGGAACATCGGCTGCACGCCTCGCTCGCGCAGGCGCTCACGACAGCCCCTGAAGGTCTCCTGCCACGCGAGCATCCCGGCCTCGCTCGAGAACACGGCCTCGAGTTCGATCGCATGACGGCCGGCAAGTAGGCAGGCGAGCGCCGCTCGCAGGGCCGTGTCGGACCGGGGCTCCAGCACGGCGCGCAGCAGTGCCACGACGCTGCCGGCGACGGGGCTTTTGTAAACGCTGTCACGCGCCCGTGAGACCACAGGCACACCGCGCCGCACCAACGCCCGTGCAAGCGGCACGGCATCGCCCCAGGTGCGCACGAGGATGGCGATGTCGCCGGGTGCGAGGGCTTCACCACCCACGGTGAGCCGCCCCGCAGCAGCCTCGGCCAGCATGCCGGCGATGTGGTCTGCCACCGCGGGCGTGAGGCGCTCGATATAGCCCTCCTTGCTCGACCCGGTGCCATCGACGGATCCGATGATCTGCAAGGGCTTCACGGGATCCCTGCCGTGCAGCAGCGGCTTCTTGTCCGCGCTGCCCGATGCGGTGATCTGCCCGTAGCCAAGACCCGCGGCACGGAAGACCTCGCCATCGCTGCGCAAAGAGAAGAGGCTGTTCAGTGCCGCAACGAGCGCGTGGGTGCTGCGCCAGCTCACGCCGAGGCTGCAGAGCTGCGTGGCGGCGCTGCGGGCTTTCAGATAGGCGTAGACGTCCGCACCACGGAAGGAATAGATCGCCTGTTTGGGATCACCCACCAGGAACAGCGCGCCGGCGTTGCGGTAGATGCGGTCGAAGATCGTCCACTGCAGCGGGTCGGTGTCCTGGCACTCGTCGACGAGTGCCGCCGGGTACTGCTGGAGGATCAGCGCCGCAAGGCGATCGCCGGTGCGGGGTGCGGCGAGGCCATCTGCGAGCAGGCGCAGCAGATCGTCGAACCCGAGTTCTGCCGTGCGTGCCTTGCGCTCGGCGAGCCGTGTCGAGACCTCCGACACCGCATCGAAGAGAAAACGCCTGGGCAGTTCTGCAGCCAGCGCACCGAGCGCGGCGGCCTGCATCAGCAATGGCACGGCCGGGAACCGGTCTTTCGCCTTCCGCGTATCCTGGCCCAGATCCAGAGCATCCTGATCCAGCGCCTGAAGATCCTCCAGCACCAGCGTGCCGCGCGAAGACGCGTCCAGAAACGACTCGATCGCACTCCTGGGTGACTTCTTGAGCCGCGGCAACACAGCCTTGCAGGCCTCCACGGCCGCAGGAACCCGCGCCGCCGCGAGCAGCGCCGCCTCGGCGCCGGCGATGTCGGCGAGCAAACCCTGCCAGTCCCGGGCGGGTACGCCGCGCCACACCAGACCCTTGCGCAGAAGCAGTCTGCGTACCTCCTGGAGGAACTCGACGGGGGAGTCCCAGGTGTCGAGGATCAGCGACGCGATCGCATCGGGAAGCGGATAGACACGCTCCCGCCAGAGATCGAAGACGACCTCGCTCACGACGCCGGCATCGTCCTCGCCCTCTCCCACCGCGAAAGAAACGCCGCTCTCGAATGCGTTGCGCTTGAGCATCCGCCCGGCAAAGGCGTGAATGGTAAAGATGCTCGCGAGATCGAGGCTCATGGCAGCGAGCGCAAGGCGATCGCGGTCTTTCGCGGGATCCGCGCTGTGCGTGAGCAGCGTGGCGATCAGCGGATCGTCGGACGGCGAGGCATCAGCGGCGAAGGCCTCACGCGCCTTCTGCAGGCGCTCGCGGATCCGGCCGCGCAACTCCTCGGTCGCAGCACGCGTGAAGGTAACGATGAGGATCTGCTCGATCAGCAGCGCATTCACACCCGTGGTGCTGCCGTCGTGGCCGAGCAGCAAACGCAGGACGAGGCTGGTGATGGCGTAGGTCTTGCCCGTGCCGGCACTTGCCTCGATCAGGCAGCGGCCCGTGAGTGGCTGGCATGCAGCGTCGAAGGGGACGACGGGGGCGCTCATGTCGTGTCTTCCGCTGTGGCCACATCGCGCAGCGGCCGGAAGACGCGCTCTGCCAGCGCCTCGAAGCGCGGGCCGAGCGCCTCATCCACATCGGGGAATACACGGCTCACGTAGGCGTCATCGCCTTCGCCCGGTGCGCCGTCGTAGCGTCGCAGGAATACTTTGCGCGCCTCGAGTCGCGCCTTTGCCTGATCCTTGCCGCTGACCCATTTCCAGGCGGCTTTCGGAAACAGGGGCAGCGGCTCACGCAGACCCGAGAAATACACCTCGACCAGATCGCGCAGGCATTCCATTGCGTCAGCGGCCGGAAGCACACGCAGCGTGCAGCCACCTTTGCGACTCAGCTGTTCGCTCGGCTCGTCGACCAGCCCCGCGGCGCAGACCATCAGATGACGCACCCAGAACCCCGCAAGAGCACGGCCGTGGGGCTCACTGGACAAGGTGTGTTCCTTGAGCGCCCCGCCACGCAAGCCCACGATATCGCCCTCGATGCGGGCAATGCCGAGGTCGATGACGATGCGCTCCGTGCGGGACGGCTCCCAGCGGGAGATCGCCTCCCTCAGGGGGTCGATCTCGGCAAGCAGGACAGCCACCATGCACCGGCCGGACGCGCCTTGCGGCAGTACGCCCGCGGCAAGGACGTGCTCTGCGGCTTCGCTCCCGGTTTGCGAGGACGAGGCGGCGAGGAGTGTGCTCCGCACTTTCCATTTCGAGAGTTCGTCGAGCGCCATCGGCTCGACGTCCTCGAGAGTCTCGCCGGCTTCGGGGAATCGCACGCCGAGCCGCTCGTTGAAAAAGCTCTCGCAAGGACGCGTGAAGAACCGTGCAAGGGCGTCCGGTCGGATCGCCGGCTCGTCACCGGGTTTGGGTTGCAGGGGTTGCGGACAGAAGCCCACGGGCGCAGAGCCGATGGCGCGCGCCGCCGGGCACCACTCGCCGCGGAAACTGTAGCGCTCGCAGCTGCCGTCGAAGTAGGACGGGTCGAAGGGTTTCAGCGCGTGCTTCAGCGTGAGCGCGGCAGCCGCCTCCTCGCCGTGCAGGCGCTCGATGTACTCGCGCAACTCACTCACCGGCACCGCGGGCTCCCGGGGCGCGTCGCTGCGTTCGTCGGCGGCGACGCGGCTGATGTAGAGGCAGTCACGCGCCGCTATCAGCGATTCCAGGAAAACGAAGCGGTCATCGTCGCGGCGCGAGGGATCGCCCCGCCGTGGCATCACGCCCATCAGGTCGAAGGCCGGGCGCTCGCGATTGCGCGGAAACGCCTCGGCATTCATGCCGAGCAGGCACACCACACGGAAAGGGATGGTGCGCAGTGGCGTCAGCTGGCAGAAGCTCACGCCCGCCCGCAGAAACGCGTGGTTGTTCTCGGCGGCCGAGAGGCGGGTTTCGATCAGGTCCTGCACGACCTCCCGCGCGAGATCCGCTGCGTAACCTGCCGCATCCAGCACATCGATGGCGGCGTTGACTTCCGCGAGCGTCTCGGCGCGCGCGGCTGCGTGGGTGCGTCCTTCCGCGACGAAGTCCGCGAAAATGCGGTGAATCATCTCGCGCCAGCCCGCGGGCGTACGCGGTGCATCGATCTCCGTGGCGAGCACAGCCAAACGGTCGACGAAGACACCGAGCTTGCCGACCAGCTCGGCCTCCGAGGCACCGCCCACGCCGACGGGCGCGACCCCCGCGAAAAGCGCGCCCTCGTCCATCGCAACGCCAAGCAGCAGCCGCTCGAGCCCGAAGCGCCAGGTGTTGCGCGCGAGCGCGGGCGCATCCCCGGCTGCGCCCGCATCGTCGTAGCCCAGCCGGATGCCACTGCGCGCCACCAGCGCATGCAGGGTTTCCATGTCGGCGGCCGTGAAGCCGGCACGTTCGCCCACCGCAGGCACCGCGAGCAGCCCCAGCACCTCGGAGGCGGTGAAGCGGCTGTCGGGCAACGCGAAGAGATGCAGGAAGCTCCGGGGCAGCGCCTCCTCGGCAAGGCTCGCGCGATCCGAGATGGCGTAGGGAATGAAGCGCCGATCGCCCGACAGCTCGCCGAAAACGGCCTCGATGTGTGGCGCGTAGGCCGCGATGTCAGGGGCCATCACCACGATGTCACGGGGGGACAGTGGGTCGAAGCGCTCGATCATGTCGAGCAGCGCATCGTGCAGCGCCTCGACCTCGCGCAGGCGGCTGTGGGTCTCGGCAAAGACAATGCTGCTGTCGGGCTGCAGGGGGCCGCTGTCGACGGGCTCCCGCAGGTGAAGGATGTCTTCCTGTATCCGCCCCAGAAGCGTGCCCGGGCGCTGCTCACCGACGTGGAATGCGAGGTTGTCGTCGTGCTTCAGCTGTTCCATCAGCTGGGCTGCGCCCTGCTGGCCCCAGGAGGCGAGCAACGGGTTGCCCGTCTCGGCGTAAAGGGCCCGCTCGGGGTCCAGGACACGCTGGCGGACAAGCTTGGCTTCGCTCTGAAGATCTGCCCAATACTCGGGACAGGGATTGAACTGGAAGACCTGTACATCCGCATGGGCGCCGAGCGCGCGAAATCCGTGGAGTATCGAAGGCGCAACGGCACCGAAACCGAAGCCCGTGACGCGTGATGGCAAACCAGAAGGTGGCTCAGCGTGTTTCAGGCGCTCGCAGAGCAGCGCGGTCATCGCAGCGGGGTGCAGGGCACCCGGATGTGCCGTCGTGACGGCGGAGCTGAGCGCGCACCAGAGCACCGGCTGCCAAGGATGCTCGCGCGCTGGGCTGCCCTCACCGGGCTGGCCCGCCTCCCAGTCGCGGATCCAGTCGTCACGCCAGATGAGGTACGCATCGAAGAGTGCAGCGATCTGCCGTGAGAGGCCGAGCAAACGGCGCGGATCGCGGGTGTCGGCGAGGTAG
>JBILEG010000012.1:0-18426 GCA_044352225.1 Pseudomonadales bacterium
CACGATCCCGATGCTGCCCAGGTGGTGCTGATGCGCCTCCATAGCCGCATGCGCCCCGTGAACGAAATCGATGAAACCGTAACCGCTACCGCTGTAGATGGTCCCGTAATCGGCCGTGCTGTCGGCGTGGAAGACGGATCGCCCGAGATCATCATCGATGCAGTCCATGGCACGTACATAATCGTGCAGGCGCTCGCGGATGGTGTCTTTGGCGAGTAGCTCATCGAGTGTCGTGGTGTGCATGTGGTTTTTCCGAAGAGTAGGTCGCGTCGGTGTGCAGGAGCGGGAGCACCGCCATACACGGCAGGGTTCAAATCTGCCATTTCCGGAAGGCTTGGTCAGGCTATCACGCCCTCGATGAGTTCAGAATCGAGGCGGGTGTTGCACGCCGATGCTGGAAAGCACGGTTTACGCCGTACAGCCCTCAGTCTATGGATGCGCCACCGTCCATCACGATGTTCGCCCCGGTCATGAACGATGACTCGTCCGAGGCGAGAAACAGCACGCCAGCGGCGATCTCTTCGGGTTTGCCGAGGCGTTTGAGCAGCGCGTCCTTGCCGAAATCTGCATAAGCCTGTTCGGGATCAAGCCCCAGTGCTGCGATATGCCTGTCGGTAGCGCGGGTGTGAATGGCCCCCGGGCACACCCCGTTGACACGGATGTTGTCCGCGGCAAGGTCCATGGCAAGGCAGCGCGTCAGTTGCGCCACCGCGGCTTTCGAGGTGTTGTACGGAACGAATGCGGGTTGGGCGATGAATGCGGAGATGGAGGCAACATTGACGATGCTTCCACCTCCGTTTTTGCGGAGTTCCGGCAGGCACTCCCGCACCATGTGCGCGTAGCCGATCACGTTCACACCGAACACTCGCTGCCAGTCTTCAGGCGTGACGTCCTCTACCTTGCCGAACACGAAGGCCGCCGCATTGTTGACCAAGATGTTCACCGTTCCGAAGCGGGCAACCGTGGCGGCAACGGCATCGCGGGCTGATGCAGAGTCGGAGGTGTCGGTCCGGTGGAAATACGCCTCACCGCCGCGTGCGTTGATGGCATTTGCAGCCTCGGTGCCGGTGGTTTCGTCGATGTCCGCAATGGTGAGCGACGCCCCTTCGCGCGCGAAGCGCTCCGCAACGGCTCGACCGATTCCGCTGCCTGCGCCGGTGATGATCGCGACCTTGTTCTTCAAAACCACGGACGGGTCTCCTGTTGCGGATGCCTCTTCAGCGTTTGTGCTGGATTTCACTGCCACTGCCTCTGCGGCGCTGGACACCTGCGGAGCGTAGTCCGATCTGCCGAAACAGCCAGCGCAGGGCAATCACGCGTTGCCATCCCCGTGCGCGAGGCCACATTGATGCGTGGTGCGGCGTTGCTCTCGTTTATGCTCACCCGGGCACGTCGCTGCCATCTTGTTCCGATCATTCGTTGAGGACCTGTCATGCCACTCTCGCTACACGCCGCCTTCATCCCGTCTGCGTTACAGATTCTGGACTCTGTCCTTGCTCTTGTGGTCAAGGCCGAGGCCCATTGCAAAGAGCAGGGTCTCGAACCGGCGCTGCTGCTGGATGCACGGCTCGCGGCTGATATGAAGCCCTTCGCCTACCAGATTTCCTCCTGTGCCTGGCACTCGGCGCAAGCGATCGCGGGCGTGCGCGCCGGGATGTTTGCGCCGGACTTCAGCCCGCCGCCCGCGGACTTCGCCGGTCTGCGCGACTGCCTCGCCCGTGCGCGCGAAGCGCTCGTTGTCGTGACAGAGCAGGAGATGGAGGCCGTCATCGGCAAGCCGATGCGCTTCGAGGTGGGGAGTTACCGCCTCGATTTCACTGCCGAAGAGTTCCTGCTGTCCTTCTCGCAACCGAATTTCTATTTCCATGCTGCTACCGCCTACGACATTCTGCGCGCGCAGGGTCTTGCTATCGGCAAGCTGGATTTCCTCGGGCAGATGCGGACGGTGACACAGTAGCGCTTCCGGCAGAGGCGGAGTGTCAGAGTCGCCTCCGCGGTCGCTTTCGTACAGTCAGGGTGGATGTACCGGGCCTGCGTCAGGCCCTCAACTTTTTTCTCGGAGACGTTCCCGATGCCACGCTGCAAGAGCGTCGTTGAACTGGCTAGCTGCGATCTGCGCGCCGCGCGCATCCATTCGCTTGAAAGAAGCCTCTACATCGTGGAACTGGAGACTCCGGAGGGGACCTTCTGGCTTGGGACTGACGAGGGCGAACGTGCGGTATTCCGTAACCTTGCCGCTGCGCGCACGGCGCTTGCTGGTGCGGGTGAGGTCACGGTCACTCTGGTGCATGCCAGCGCTTTTGACGAGATGGTCGGGCTCGGGCCGCGCGTGGTGAATCGCATCGAAGTGCCGTTGTCCCCAGCGGAGGATCGGTGACGCTCCCTCGTGCACTTCCTTTGATGGTTCTCGTTCCGCCGGCCCTACAGCTTCTTGGGGGGCTCGCCCCGCTCGCACTTCGATGGATTGCCGCTGCAGATCGGGCAATCTTCCTGCGTCATTGAGGCGATACCCCCGCAACTGCCTTTGATCGGTCCCCTTCCCGCCAGCAGGCCGATCGCCAGCGCTGCAAAGACCAGCAGGAAAAGCACCAGGCTGAGCACGATTGTTGCCATTTCAGGGAGCCTCCTGATCCTTGGGAAGATAGGGAGAAAACTGCGAGCTGTGACGCGCCACGAGACCTCCCTCCCCGCGCACCAGCATGTAGACCGCGAGCCCTTCGCGTTCTGCCAGTTCGAGACCGCGCTCAGGCCCCAGCACCATCAGGGCTGTCGACAGTGCATCGGCGCGCATGCAGTCTGCTGCAAGCACGGTTACCGAGGCGAGCGCGTGGTCTACGGGACGCAGGGAACGGGGATCGAGGGTATGCGAATACCTCCGCCCCTCATGCTCGAAGAAATCACGGTAGTCGCCCGAGGTGGACACGGACTCGCCCTTCAGCGTCAGCGTGATCTGCGGCGTGCCCGGCGGCGCGTCGGGGCGCTCGATGCCGATGCGCCACGGCCCCCCTTCGGCATTGTGTCCCGCCGTCCGGACTTCGCCACCGACCTCGACCATGAAATCGCCAATACCACGCGCGGCGAAGCGCCGGGCAATCAGATCCACTGCATACCCTGGCGCGATCGCCGAGAGTTCGATTTCCCGCTCTGCCTTTTTGCGTGCGCGAAAGGGCTCGGTCGCAAGCTCAAACCCCGATGTCCCGACCCGCGCTGCAAGGGCTTCAAGTTCGGCGCTGTCCGGCACACGCGGGCCTGAGCCACGTGGACCGAAGCCCCACGCAGCCAGCAGGGGAGCCACAGTGACGTCGAACGCGCCGTCGCTGAGGCCATGTGTTTTTATGCTCTCCTGAAGCACTTCGTGGAGTTCCCCGGAAATCGGCAGCCATTCCCCCACAGGCAAGGCATTCAGGCGAGATATCTCGGAGTCCGCGCGCCAGGTCGACATCGCGGCATCGACTCGCGCCAGAACCTCGTCGATATCGGACTGCAAGGCAGCCCGGTCTGTATCCGGCGGTACGTTCAAGACAGTGACGTGGTAGCGGGTGCCCATGGTGGGCCCCTCGAAACGCAGCGGATCCGTGTGCTTGGAGCAGGCGATCAGAGCCGACAGCCAGAGAATCAGCCAGAGCCGCATCGCCACCCGGCCTGGACGACGCCACACGCGCACGAGCTCAGCCACCGAAGTCGTCGAGCATGATGTTCTCGCGCTCGACTCCGAGTTCGAGCAGCAGCTTGATGACCGCTGCATTCATCATCGGGGGGCCGCACATGTAGAACTCGCAGTCTTCGGGTGCCGGGTGATCCTTCAGGTAGTTGTCGTACAGGACCTTGTGGATAAAACCGGTGTAGCCCGCCCAGTTATCTTCGGGTTGCGGGTCCGACAAAGCCACATGCCACTCGAAATTGTGGTTGGCGGCCTGCAGGGCGTCGAAGTCCTCGACGTAGAACATCTCGCGCAGGCTCCGCGCGCCGTACCAGAAGCTGATTTTGCGATCGCTGTGAACGCGCCTCAGCTGATCGAAGATGTGCGAGCGCATAGGTGCCATCCCTGCGCCACCACCAACGAAGATCATCTCGGCGCGCGTATCCCGGGCGAAGAACTCGCCGAAAGGGCCGAAAACCCGCATCCGGTCGCCCGGCTTCAGTCCAAACACATAGGACGACATCTGGCCCGCCGGGACGTCTTTGGTGCCCGGGGGAGGGGTGGCGATCCGGATGTTGAATTTGAGTAGGCCTTTTTCTTCCGGGTAGTTCGCCATCGAGTAGGCCCGGATCACGGTCTCGTCGACCGAGGAGGCGAGATCGAAGAACTTGAAGCGCTCCCAGTCGCCGCGGTATTCCGGATCGATGTCGAAGTCGCGGTAGTTGACGCTGTGGGGCGGCGCCTCGAGCTGCACATAGCCCCCGGCGCGGAAGTCGACGCTCTCGCCTTCGGGCAGTTTCAGGACCAGCTCCTTGATGAAGGTGGCCACGTTCTTGTTGGATACGACCTCGCAGTCCCATTGTTTCACGCCGAAGAACTCGGGCTCGACGTGGATCTTCATGTCCTGCTTGACGGCGACCTGACAGGCCAGGCGCCAGTTCTGACGAAGCTGCCCGCGCGTAAAGTGCCCCTCTTCGACGGGCAGAAAGGTTCCGCCACCATCCAGTACCTGGCAGCGACACTGCCCGCAAGTGCCCCCGCCGCCACAGGCAGAGGACAGGAAGATCCCGGAGCCCGCCAGCGTTTGCAGTAACTTGCCGCCAGCCTCCACCGTCAGCGCACGCGAGGGATCGTCGTTGATCTCGATACTGACGTCCGCGGTGCTGACCAGCCTCGCGCGCGCCATCAGGATCATCACGGCGAGCCCCATGACAATCGCGGTGAACATCGCAACGCCCGCGAAAATCGTTCCCGTGTCTATGCCCGACATCGTTGCTTCTCCGTGCCGCTCAGAGCGATATGCCGCCAAACGACATGAAACCCAGTGACATCAATCCTACGGTGATGAAGGTGATGCCGAGACCCTGGAGTCCTTCGGGTACGTCGCTGTACTTCAGCTTTTCTCGCACACCTGCGAGGGCCGTGATGGCCAGTGCCCAGCCGAGCCCGGAACCGAATCCGTACACCACGCTTTCCTGCAGGTTGTAATCACGCTCCACCATGAACAGCGACCCTCCCATGATCACGCAGTTCACCGTGATGAGCGGCAGGAATACCCCGAGCGCCTGATAGAGCGCAGGGATGTATTTGTCGAGAAACATCTCGAGGATCTGGACGATCGCGGCGATCACGCCGATGTAGCTGAGGAGTCCCAGGAAACTCAGATCCAGCTCCGGAAATCCCGCCCACGCGAGTGCGCCCTCGCGCAGCAGGTTGTTGAAGATGAGGTTGTTCGCAGGAACCGTGATGGTCTGCACGACGACCACTGCGATGCCCAGCTGGAATGCGGTCTCGATCTTCTTCGAGATGGCGATGAAGCTGCACATCCCGAGAAAGAAGGCGAGCGCCATGTTCTCGATGAAGACCGAGCGCACGAGCAGCGCGAGCAGGTGTTCCATCTCAGTGGGCCTCCTGCGCCGTGGTGTGTGGCGCGATGCGGAACTCCGGTTGCTCGATCTGCTTGCGCTTCCAGCTGCGCAGCGCCCAGATGAGGAGTCCGATGATGAAGAACGCGCTCGGCGGTAGCAGCAGCAGCCCGTTCGGTACGTACCAGCCATCCTCCGTCGCGAGCGGCAGCACCTCGAAACCGAAGAGCTTGCCGCTGCCGAAAAGCTCGCGGATCGTGCCCACGGCCATCAGCATCGCGCTGTAGCCGAGGCCATTGCCGATCCCGTCCAGAAAGCTCGGGATGGGCGGATTTTTCATCGCGAAGGCTTCTGCGCGTCCCATCACGATGCAGTTCGTGATGATGAGGCCGACGAAGACGGAGAGCTGTTTGGCGACGTCGTAGACCACCGCCTGCAGGATCTGATCGACCACGATCACCAGCGAGGAGATCACGATCATCTGCACGATCATCCGGATGCTGGACGGGGTGTGGTTGCGCAGCATCGAGATCAGCAGATTCGAGAACGCCGTGACCAGCGTGAGTGCGACGGACATGACCGCTGCCGTTTTGAGGCTCGAGGTCACTGCCAGGGCAGAGCAGATGCCAAGAATCTGCACCGCGATGGGGTTGTTGTCGAAGACGGGCTTGACCAGAGCGTCCCGGGTACTCTCACGCATCAGCTTTGCTCTCCGCGGATCTTGTCGAGGAAGGGTCTGAAGCCCTTGTCACCCATCCAGAATTTCAGCATGTGTTCCACCCCGTTGCTGGTCAGTGTGGCACCGGAGAGCCCATCGACCTGGTGGATCGACTGCGGGTTTGCCGGATCGACAACGCCCTTCACGAGCTCGATCGCGACCGCACCGCTGGCGTCATAGATTTTCTTGCCAGGCCAGATCGCCTTCCATTTCGGGTTGTCGACCTCGCCGCCCAGGCCGGGAGTTTCCTTCTGGTCGTAGTACGCCAGCCCGACCACCGTATTGCCATCGCCCTCGAGGACAAGAAAGCCATAGAGCGTGCTCCAGAGGCCGTACCCGCGAACCGGCAACACGATTTTCTGCAGGCGTCCTTCTTCCTCGAGCAGGTAGACCTGCGCGATATCTTCCCGTCGCTTGATCCCCGCGATGTCCTCCTCCCCCGGCAGCGAACGCGACAGATTCGGGTCCTTTGCCGCGCGGAGCTGGTCGTAGAGTTCGGGGCGCAGGCCCGCTCTGGCAAGGTCTTCGGCACCCAGCACGGCGCCGGTGTTGAGATCGACCATCCGGACGTTGAAGCGACCGAAGTTCTCCTCGATCTCGGCAGCGCTGTCCTCGCCCGGGGCATACATGCCTGCCGCTGCGAGAATGTTCTTCTTCCGGTCAAGGATCTTGTTGCCGGTCTGTACCGGCTTCAGTGACACCGCGGTCCCCGCCACGAAGACCGAACAGACCAGACACAGTACAAAAGCGACGAGCAGGGTGCGCCGGGTGCTCTCCTTAGGCGTTGACATGGCGTGCCAGCCTCCGTTTCACGTTGGCGCGAATCACGAAGCTGTCGATCAGCGGCGCGAAAATGTTCGCGAAGAGGATCGCGAGCATCATGCCCTCGGGATAGGCCGGATTGACCACGCGTATCAGCATGACCATGACCCCGATCAGCATGCCGAACACGAGCTTGCCGGTATTCGTCATCGCGGCTGACACGGGATCGGTGGCCATGAACACGGTACCAAAGGCCCAGCCGCCGATCACGAAGTGCCAATAGAACGGCAGGTTGAACAACGGGTTGGTATCGGAGCCGATGGCGTTGAACAGGAGACCCATGGCGGTCGTCCCGACGACGACGCCGAGCATGATTCGCCACGAGGCGACACCGGTCCACAGAAGCAGCGCGGCGCCCAGCAGAATCGCCGCGGTGGACACCTCACCGATGCTGCCCTGCATCCGGCCGAAAAAGGCGTCGACCCAGCTCATCTGCTGCGTGATTGCCTCCACTCCGTTCTCGGCGCCAAGCGAGAGTACGGTCGCACCGCTGAAGCCGTCGACTGCGGTCCAGACCGTGTCGCCCGACATCTCGGCGGGGTAGGCGAAAAACAGGAAAGCCCGCCCCACAAGCGCGGGATTCAGGAAGTTTTTGCCGGTACCGCCGAAGACCTCCTTGCCGATCACAACGCCGAAGCTGATCCCGAGTGCCACCATCCAGAGCGGGACATCGGGTGGCATCGTCAGCGCGAAGAGGATGGATGTGACGAAGAAACCCTCGTTCACTTCGTGCCCGCGTACCGAGGCAAACAGGATCTCCCAGGCGATGCCGACCGCGAAGGTCGTAATGTAGATGGGCAGGAAGTAGGCAGCACCATGCCACAGGCAGTCCCAGACGCTGTTGGGGTCATAGCCTGCGCCCAGCGCGATGATCCAGCCGTGCCAGTCCGTTTTGACGGCAATGCCAAGATCGGCCATGGCGGTATTCGCCTGGAATCCGAGGTTGTACATGCCGTAGAACATGGCCGGGAAAGCGGCAATCCAGACCGTGATCATGACGCGCTTGAGGTCAATGCCATCGCGCACGTGCGCCGTTGTGCGCGTGACGCTCGAGGGAGCGTAGAGAAACGTATCCAGCGCCTCGTAGAGCGGGTAAAGCCGCGCAAACCGCCCGCCCCGCTCGAAATGCGGTGCGACGGACTCGTCAAGGTAGCGTCGAAGTCCCTTCATTCACGCCTCTGCTTCGAGCCGCGACAGGTTGTCGCGAAGGATGGGGCCGTACTCGTACTTGCCCGGACACACATAGGAGCAGAGCGCAAGGTCTTCCTCGTCGAGTTCGAGCGCACCGAGACCGGATGCCGTCAGCGTGTCGCCTACGACCAGGGATTTCAGCAAAGGCGTTGCGAGGATATCGAGCGGCATCACCTTCTCGTAGGCGCCCACCGGTACGATTGCGCGCGGGGAGCCGTTCGTGTTCGTGGTCATCGGCAGTTCGCGCGCACCGAGCAGCGCACTCAGGTAGATGCGCAGCACCGAGTGGCGGCGCACGCCCGGCGATAACCAGCCCATGAACTCCCTCTCGCGGCCTTCCGGTACGACGGAGAGCTGCACGTGGTAGCGACCCAGGAAGGCCAACGCGCCGCGGGCATGACGTCCGCCAAGAACGCTGCCACTGATGATCCGCTGCTCGCCCGCTCGCAGTTCACCCGCGGTCACTTCCTCGGTGCTGGCCCCGAGTAGGGTCCGGATCAGGCGTGGCTTATCCACTCCCGGGCCGCCGAGCGCGACCACGCGCTCGCTGTGGAGCCGCCCGGTCGTGAAGAGCCGACCTATGGCGACCACGTCCTGGTAACCGACGTGCCATATGGTTCGTGTTTCGCTCGCCGGGTCGAGGTGATGAATGTGCGTCCCCGGGAGGCCGGCCGGGTGGGGGCCCGCGAAGGAAGCAGCGTGTCCGGTGCCGGCAGGAATGCCTGCATCCGGTCGTGTGATGACCCACACCCTGCCGTCCGTCAGCCTGCCGAGCAGACGGATGCCGTTCTCGAAATCGGCATGGGCATCACGCAGCACCACCGCTGGATTCGCGCTCAGCGGGTGGCTGTCAATCGCGGTCACGAAGATCGCCGCCGGCACGCTGCCCGGCACCGGCACCTTGCTGAAGGGGCGTGTCCGGAACGCCACCCACAGGCCCGAGCGCTGCAGGTTGTCTGCAACCTGCTCGCGCGTGAGTCCGTCGAGATCGCTCGGCTCGACGCGGTCGAAGAGGATTTCCTCATCGCCCTCGGCATCGATCACCACCGACTGCAGCGCACGCCGCTCGCCGCGGTTGATCGATGCGATCCGGCCCGCCACGGGTGCCGTGTAGCAGATGCCCGGCGCCTTGCGATCCGTGAAAAGTGTCTGTCCCTTCGCCACGCGCTCGCCCGCCTGGATCGACATGCCGGGCTTCAGGCCGAGGAAGTCAGGCCCGAGCACCCCGACGGTGCGCACGCGCGGACCGTCATGGATCAATTGCTCGGGCGCGCCAGCGATGGGTACATCGAGTCCGCGCCGGATCCGGATCATGGGAGACCCCTGTTGCTCTGCGGATGGATCATTCTGGGCTTTTTCGTCTCGGACGACTGGCGACGGGCTACAACTGCCGCGAGTCCGAATCGACGCCATGATAAACCCCGTGCAGGGCGTAGGACACCACTCGCCGGCGCCCTTGATGGCCCGGGGTCCATTCAGGGTGGAGAGCCACCAGCGGCTTCCTCCTGCCATCCCCCACCCAGCGCGCGGTACAGATCCACAAGTGCGCGCAACTCCTCACCGCGCGTGGCCGCCAGCCGCAGCCGCTGGTCCAGCAGTTGCTGGTCGGCATTCAGGATTTCGAGATAGCTCGACAGCCCTTCCTCGTAGCGCGCACGGGAGAGCTTTACGGCGTCTTCCAGCGCTGCCACGCCACCTTCGAATTCCCGGCGCACCTCGCCGAGTTTTTCAATGGCGACCAGCGCATCGGCCACCTCGCGGTAGGCATTCAGCGCGGCCTCGCGGTAGCGATAGACCGCCTGTTCGCGCCGCGCCTTCACCGCCGCGTAGTTGGATGCGATCTTGCCGCCCTGGAAGATCGGCGCAAACAGACCAGGCCGAAGCTGGCTGTTCTCCGAGCCATCGTCCAACAGGCCGGAGACATCGCCGCTTACGGAGCCCAGTACGCCGCTGATCGAGAGCGTCGGGAAAAAGAGCGCCTTGGCCGCGCCCACATCCGCGTTCGCCGCCACCAGTTGCTGCTCGGCCGCGAGCACGTCAGGGCGGCGCTCCAGCAGCGCGGCCGGCAGGCCCGGCGGCACCGCGGGCGGCGCACCGAAAGCCTCCATCGGCACGCCGCGATCGATGCCTCCCGGCGAGCGTCCCAGCAACAGGCTGAGGGCATTCTCGACAGTGGCGATCTGCTGCTCGAGCTGTGGCACCAGCACCGCGGTGCGTGCGCGGTTGGCGAGTGAACTGTCGACTTCGAGCCGATTCGAGAGACCACCTTTCAGGCGGGTGCGGTAATAGGCCACCGTGGCTTCGTTCGCCGCCACCGTTTGCCGTGCCACCTCGAGTTGCAGATCGAGTTCGCGCAGCAGCACATAGGCCGAGGCCACGTCGGCCACCAGCGAGACCAGCGCACCGCGGCGGCCTTGCTCCGTGGCGAGATAAGCCGCCCACGCGGATTCGGAACCGCGGCGGTTGCGCCCGAACAGATCCACCTCCCACGACACCACAACGCCGGCGTCCCAGTTGTTGAAGGCGCGGTCCACGCCGGGCCGGGGCGGGTCGGTGATCGTCGAGTTGCGTTGAGAGGTGTAGCCGCCGTTCACACCTGCATCGGGGAGCAACGCGGCACGCGCGATACCGTAACGTGCGCGCGCCTCTGCCACGCGTGATGCGGCGATGCCCAGATCGAGGTTGTTGCGGATCGCCTCGCGCACCAGTGCCTGCAGTACGGGGTCCTTGGTCAGGCTCCACCAGCCGGCATCCGCAATCGATGCCGCGTCTGCCTCGGCGAGCGTGCCGCGGAATTGCTCCGGCACGGGCTCATCAGGGCGCTGGTAGTCGGGGCCCATCGCGCAGCCGGTGAGCAGCGCCGCAAGCACGGCGGCAGGTAGTCGCCTGCGCGCGCTCATGGGTGACCTCCGTCATGCGCCACTGCAGGCGCGGGAGTGTCACCACCTTTCTTGCCCGTAAGGCGTTCCACTAGCACGTAGAGCACTGGCACCAGACACACCCCAAGGAGGGTCGCGAACAGCATTCCCGAGAACACCGTCATGCCCATCACTTTCCGCGAGAAGGCGCCCGCGCCACTGGCGGTGAGCAGCGGCACCACACCGAGGATGAAGGCAAACGCCGTCATCAGGATGGGCCGGAATCGCAGCCGCGCCGACTCCAGCACCGCGCTGGTGGCGTCACGCCCTTGCTGCTGCAGCATGCGGGCGAATTCCACGATCAGGATCGCGTTCTTGGCCGCGAGCCCGATCAGCATGATCAGGCCGATCTGCGCGAAGATGTTGTTCACGTAGACCGGCGGCACCAGCAGCCCCGCCGCCCACAGCCCGAAGAAAGCCCCGAAGACCGCGAAGGGCGTGCCCAGCAGGACGCTGAAGGGCAGCGTCCAGCTCTCGTACTGCGCGGCCAGCACCAGGAACACGAGGAAGATCGCGACCGCGAATACGGGCATCGGGTTGGGCGCGACCTTTTCCTGATAGGACACGTCGGACCAGGTCTGCGTCACGCCGTCGGGCAATACTTCTGCTGCTACCTCCTCAAGCGCGCGCATGGCGTCGTCGCTGCTGTAGCCCGCTGCGGGCGCGCCGCTCACTTCCGCCGAGCGATAGAGGTTGAAGCGGTTGGTGAATTCCGGGCCCGTGGTGGGGCTGGTGCTCACCAGTGTGTCGAGCGGCACCATCTTGCCGCCTGCGCCACGCACGAAGAAGAGCCCGAGCTGCTCCGGATCCTGACGGAACTCTGGCTCTGCCTGCACATAGACCTTGTAGACGCGCCCGAAGCGGTTGAAGTCGTTCACGTAGGCACTGCCGAGCAGTGCGCCCAGCGTGGTGTTCACATCAGCGAGCGGCACGCCGCTCTTGAGCGCCTTGCTGCGGTCCACCTCCGCAAAGATCTGCGGCACGCTGGAGCGGTAAGCGCTCTGGATGCGGCCGATCTCCGGGCGCTCGCGCGCCGCCGTGATGAAACGCTGTGTCTGCTCGGCAAGGAACTGCGGCGAGCGTCCACCGCGATCCTGAAGTTGCATCGTGAAGCCGGAGCCGGTGCCGAGGCCCGGAATGGGCGGCGGCGGGAAGGCTGCGACCATGGCCTCGGGGACTTCCTGTGCGAGGCGCTCATTCAGGTGCTTGGCGATCAGCAGCGCGTGATTCTCAAGGCCGGGCCGCTCACCCCACTCCTTCAGCTGTACGAAGACGAAACCCATGTTCGAGGAATAGGCGCCCGCGACCAGGCTGAAGCCCGTGATGGTGTTGAAGCCCTCGATCCTCTCTTCGGATTCCAGCACCTTTTCGACCTTGCGCATCACCGCATCGGTGCGCTCCAGCGAGGAGGCATCCGGCAGCATCAGATTCACGAGCAGGAAGCCCTGGTCTTCGTCGGGCACGAAACCGGTGGGCACGCGTGAGGCGAGCAGCGCGGCGAGCGCCACGATGCCGCCGATCAGGAAGACGCTGCGCCAGAGTTTGCGCACCAGCAGGCTGGTGAAGCCGACGTAGCGTGTGGTGCCGCGGCCAAAGATCGCGTTGAAACGGTCGTAGAAAGGCGTGAGCCAGCTCTTCTCGCCGTGCGTGGGCTTCAGCATCTTGGCTGCAAGGGCAGGGGAGAGCGTGAGTGCGTTGAAGGCCGAGAGCAGCACCGAGATCGCGATGGTGATCGCGAACTGCTGGTAGAAGCGTCCCGTGATCCCGGGGATGAACGCCACCGGTATGAACACGGCCGCAAGGATCAGCGCGATCGCCACCACCGGCCCGGAGACCTCTTTCATCGCCTTGAGCGTTGCCTCACGCGGGGACAGCCCCTGCTCGATGTGGTGCATCACGGCCTCGACCACCACGATCGCGTCGTCCACCACGATGCCGATGGCAAGCACCAGCCCCAGCAGAGAGAGCACATTGATCGAGAAGCCGAGCATCGGGAAGAACATGAAGGCGCCGATCAGCGAGACCGGCACCGTGAGCAGCGGAATCAGCGTGGCTCGCCAGTTCTGCAGGAAGATGAACACCACGATGATCACGAGCACGATCGCCTCGAAGAGCGTGTGCACGATCTCCTTGATGCCCTCGCTCACAGGGAGCGTGGTGTCCAGCGAGACGGTGTAGCCAAGGTCCTGCGGGAAGCTCTGCGAGAGCTCCTCCATCGTCTCGCGCACCTTGCCTGCCACCTCGAGTGCGTTGGTGCCCGGGATCTGGTAGATCGCCATGATGGCGCCCGGCTGGCCGTTGTAGCGGCCGATGGCGTTGTAGAGCTGTGTGCCGAGTTCGATGCGCGCCACGTCGCGCATCAGCACCTGCGAGCCGTCGGCGTTCGAGCGCACGATGATCTGGCCGAACTCTTCTTCGTTCAGCAAGCGGCCCTGGGTCTTCACCGTGTAGGTGTACTCGGTGCCGGGTACAGCGGGCGCACCACCGATCTGTCCCGCGGGGCTCAGCGTGTTCTGCTGCGAGATGGCGTTGACGATGTCGGGCACGGTGAGCCCGAGGTTCGCGATACGGTCAGGCCTGAGCCAGATGCGCATCGCGTAATCGCTGCCGCCGAAGAGGTTCACCTGCCCGACGCCCGGGATCCGCGCGAGGTTGTCGGTGATGTTGATGCTGGCGTAGTTCGACAGGAAGCTCGTCTTGTAGGTGCCACTCGGCGATTTCAGCGAGATGATCATCAGCGGGAAGGAGAGCGACTTCTTCACCGATACGCCGACGTTCTTCACCTGCTGCGGCAGCGAGGGCATGGCCTCTGACACGCGGTTCTGCGTCAGCACGTTCGCCTTGTCGAGATCCGTCCCCACCTCGAAGCTCACCTTCAACGTGAAGCTGCCGTCGTTGGCGTTGGTGGACTTCATGTAGATCATGTTTTCCACGCCGTTCATCTTCTGCTCGAGCGGCGTGGCAACGGAGGCTTCGACATCGGTGGCGCTGGCGCCGGTGAAGCTCGTGCTCACCTGCACCATGGGCGGCACGATCTCGGGGTATTGGGCGATGGGCAGTCCGGACATCGCGACGGTGCCGAGCAGCACCATCACGATCGAGATCACCATCGCGACGATGGGGCGGTCGACGAAGAAAGCGGACATGGCGGGATCAGCCCTTGCCCGCGGCTGCGGGCTCCGCGCTTGCGCCGGTGCTCTCGAGTTTTGCGGGGCTCGCGTGGACGCTCATGCCCTCGCGCAGACGCTGCAGACCCTCCGACACCACTTTCTCGCCGGCTTGCAAGCCAGACTCCACGACCCACATGTTCCCCGTGCGCGGCCCCACCGTGATCGTGCGCATCGAGATCTTGCTGTCGTTGCCCACCACCGCGACGGTGTGCAGTTCCTGCAGTTCCTGCACGGCGCGCTGCGGCACCAGAAGTGCGCCGCGGCGATGCTCGATTTCGATGCGTACGCGGCCGAACTGACCGGGGCGCACCAGACGCTCGGGGTTGGGGAAGGCGAACTGCAGCGCCAGCGTGCCGGTGGTGGGGTCGATGGCGCGTTCGACGCCGTCCAGTCGGCCCGGGTAGCGGTGCGCGGTGCCGTCAGCCAGAAGGAGTTCGATCGGCACCGTGCTCTCGCCGGGTTTGGTGCCCGTTTCCTCGAAGTGCCGCGCGAAGCGCAGGTACTCGGACTCGCTCAAGCCCGCGCGGAACAGCACTGGATCCACCTGCGATACGGTGGTGAGAAGCGTGCTCTCGCCGCGTCCCACGAGATTCCCCGCCATGACCAGCGTCGTGCCGACCACACCGTCCACCGGCGCCGTGATGGTGGTGTAGGAGAGGTCGAGCGTTGCTTTTTCGAGTGCAGCCTTCGCCGCATCACGCTGCGCGCGCGCGGCGTTTTCGTTGCCGAGCGCGTTATCGAGTTCCTGCAGGCTGACGGCCTCCTGTGCCGCGAGCGGCTTCAGGCGGCGTGCCGCCACCGAGGCCTGGTCGAGGTGCGCCTGCTGGGTGGCGAGATTCGCCTTGGCCTGTGCGAGAGCCGCTTCCAGCGGCCGCGGATCGATCCGGTAAAGGGGCGCTCCTTTGCGGACGAAAGCACCCTCGGTGAAGGACACGCTGTCGAGAAAGCCCTCGACGCGCGCGCGGATCTGCACGTCCTGCGAGCCGCGTGTCTGGCCCACGAGTTCCATGTAGACGGGGACATCCTGCGTGATGACAGGCGTGACGTAGACCTCGGGTACGGGCGCTTCGGGCGTGCTGCCGCGCGAGCATGCGCCGATCAGTCCAATGCATAGAAGTGCCGGCACGAGACGGCGGTGGAACAGGATCATGTGGGGCGCTCTCTGCCTTTTGTCTTGATATCGGGACGCGCACGAGCCCCGCGGGGGCTCAGAGATTCCCAAGGCAACATTTTCTCATGGAGGCGCCCACGGCGTCACTCCGTACCGAATGTGCGGTGTCAGGGCGTGGCGGCCCCGGCTCTTGCTTCGTCGAGCGACTTCCGCGCCAGCAGGGCCCACTTTCGCAGCATGCGGTCTGCCTCGGAGCGATTGGTGATGGCGCCCGTCGATTACCTAGCCCTGCTGCTGGACCGAGCTCAGGACTGGCGCACCGGGAAGACGAGCTTGAGCCGGCCGTCTTCACCGGGCTCGTCGTACACGCCCGGGGCGATGTTGCGTATCAGCTGTAGCCCGATGTCGACCACCATGGGGTCTGCGTCGGCGACTGAAAACGGACTCTCCACGCCTGCGGGAAGATCCAGCGTGACACGCACTTCCCGTTTCGCTTCGAGGTACTCCACGCAGAGCTCGAAAGCCTTTCGCTGTTTCAGGTCCTCCATGAAGCACAGCACCAGTTCCTCCGTGAGGAGCTGCAGGTCGTGCGCCGTCTGCCGCGGCACGAGATGCTTCTCGCAGAAGATCTCGATATCGCCGTGCAGCGCGTAGATGTCCACGTCCGGTGAAGACAGGGTGTAGTTGCGCGAGCGCACCCTGTGGATGAAGGTGCGTGTTTCCGGACGCTGCGGCGCGCCGAACACCTGCGCCGGAGGCCCCTGCTCGTGGATGCGCCCCTCGTGCATGAAGAACACCCGCGAGGAGACATCCCGCGCGAAGTCCATCTCGTGGGTGACGATCAGCATCGTGAGCCCCTGCTTCGCGAGGTTGCGCACCACCGCCAGCACCTCGCCGACCATCGTGGGGTCGAGCGCCGAGGTCGGCTCGTCGAAGAGGATCACTTCCGGGTCCATCGCCAGACACCGCGCAATCGCCACCCGCTGCTTCTGACCACCCGAGAGTTCTGACGGGAAGTAATGCGCCCGCTCGGCAAGACCCACCATCCGCAGCAGTTCCATGCCGCGCTCCTCGGCCTGCGCCTTCGGCGTGCCCCGCAACTGCATGGGTGCCAGCGTCAGGTTCTCGAGCACCGTGAGGTGCGAGAACAGGTTGAAGGCCTGGAACACCATGTTCATGCGCTGGCGCACGGCGGTGATGTCCACACCGGGCCCGGTGATGTCGCGGCCGTCGAGTTCGATCTGGCCGCCGCTCGGCTCTTCCAGGCGGTTCAGGCAGCGCAGGAAGGTGCTCTTGCCGCAACCCGAGGGGCCGATGATGGAAATCACCTCGCCTTTTGCAATCTCGGTGTCTACGCCGCGCAGCACCTGAAGGGCGCCGAAATTCTTGACCAGTCCTTTTACGCGGATCATGTGCGTGCCTCCGCCGCGCGGCGCTGCATGGGGTCTGTGCGTCTCTCGAGGTAGCCGAGCACCTGTATCAGTACCCAGGAGACCAGGAAGTACAGGACGGCAACGGTGACCAGCGGAAAGAAGGCGTCGAAGGTACGGCTGCGGATGATGTCGGAGGCCTTGGTGAGATCCTCCACCGCAACATAACCGACGATCGAGGTCATCTTCACCATCGATATGAACTCCCCTTTGTAGACGGGGAGGATGCGCTGCAGCGCCTGCGGCAAGACGATATGGCGGAATGTCCCGACCCGCGTGAAGCCCATCGCGATGCCCGCCTCGGTCTGGCCGCGGTCGATGCTTTCGATGCCGGTACGGAACATCTCCGAGGTATACGCGCCGAAATTGAGCCCGAAGGCGAAGACCGCAACCAGGATCGGGCTGATGTTCACCGAGGCGAAGACCACGTAGAAGATGAGCATCAGCAGCACCAGCACCGGCATGCCGCGCATCAGGCTGATGTAGAGCATGGCGCTGCGACGGGCGAGGGTGTTGCGTGACATGCGCATGTAGCAGATCAGCGCCCCGAGCAGCGTGCCGAAGGCGCAGGAAAGAACCGACAGCAACACCGTGGTTTTCAAACCGCCCCACAGCAGGAGGTAGCGGTTCTCGCGGATGATGTTGGTGTGGAAACTCTCGCGCAGATTGCCCCAGAACGAGGCCTCTGCCGGGGGTGCAACCGGCGCGGGCGCTGCCCCCGCGATATTGCTCGCCCGCACGAAGACGAGATTCCTGTAGGCGTGATAGCTCTCAGAGAAATCTACGCGTTCGCGCCGCTCCGGGGTGATCGACATCCCCGTGATGATCGTGTCGATCTTGCCGGAGGCGAGCGAAGGGATCAGCGCGCCGAAGTCAGCGGTAGTCCAGGCGGGCCGGCGGCCGATGCTCGCGGCGAAGCGCTCCGCGAGTTCCACCTCGAAACCGACCAAGCGGTTGTCTTTGACGGCCACCTGAGGCAGACCGACAAGCGCGTTTCCTATCGTAAGCGCGGGCGCATCCGGCAGAAACTCTATCGCCGGCATGGTGGTGCTGGACTCCTCCATCCAGCGCCGCTTCATGTCGGCAAGCGTGCCGTCGGCACGCAACCTGGCGAGGAAATCGTCGAACTGCGCACGGAGAGGCGCACTGTCCTTGCGGAAAGCGGCGCCTACATCCAGGTTGAAGATTGGCTCTCCCAGGGTGGCGAGTGCCGGGCGCTCCACCAGGGCCTGCTTGAGGATATCGGCCACCGTGATGCTCGCATCCGCTTTGCCTGCCTCTACTGCGACGAAGAGGTCCGCCACGGCCAGATATTGCAGCAGCGTTGCCTGGGGCCAGTTGTTCTTCACCCAGACGTCCTGCGCCGAGCCCTGCATCACCGCGATACGCAAGGTCGAGACCTCTTGGGGCGTGCGCAATTGCAGACCCTTGCCTTGCATCGCAGGGGCTTGCACGCCGGGCAGCTCAGTCTGCGGGGTCTCGTTTGCGGCCCCCGCGTTCCATGCCATCAGGAAGCAGGCGGTCAGTGCCAGTCCGCGCAGAAAATCGTGCATAGATCGGA
>JBILEG010000213.1:0-6116 GCA_044352225.1 Pseudomonadales bacterium
CGCGCCCGTCGCCGTCGCTGTCGAACAGCGGCGCGCGGGCCGGGTCTGTGAGGTCGGCGATGTCGTGCACCCCAGCGCGCTGCGCCGCCCCGTTCACGCACATGCCCTGCTCGCCGATGGCCGGATGGAGGTTGCGGACCAGGTCCGCCTCATAGCGATCGAAGAGGCTCTGCTGGTTCGGCAGCCACACCTCGGGATGCAGGTCGATGGAGCCCTTGGACATGGCCTCGAAGATCACCGGGTTGGTGGCGCCCTGCAGTTCGACGGTGAGCCCGAGCTCTTCCTCCAGCACGAGCTTGACCAGTTGCGCGCTGACGCGCACCGAGGGCCAGTTCGGCACACCGATGACGATGTCGGCGGCGCGCGCCACCGGCGTCGTCAGCAGCGCCGCCAGCAGCAGCGCGCGCAGCAGGCCGGAAGCGCTCGCGCGCTTCCCTCCCGCCGACGCGCCCGCGTTCAATCGGCGCCCCGCGCGGGATAGCCGGTGGAGAGCAGGAATTCCTCGTCGGGAAACCACTTCGCGAGGCGTACGTCGGCTGCCCGCGCATGCCCCTCCATGCCCTCGGCGCGCGAGATCCGTGCGCACACAGGCCCCACCTCGCGGGCGGCCTCGCGCGTCATGCGCTGCCAGGTAACGGTCTTCAGGAACTTTCCCACCGAGAGGCCGCCGGTGTAACGCGCCGCCTGGCGGGTCGGCAGGATGTGGTTGGGGCCGGAGATCTTGTCGCCGAAGGACACGGTGGTCTCTGCGCCGAGGAACAACGAGCCGTAGTTTCGCAGCGCGGCGTGCCACCAGTCGGGGTCCGAGCACAGCACCTGCAGGTGCTCCGGTGCATAGGCATCCGCCGCGGCGACCGCCTCCTCGCGCGTATCGGCGAGCACCACCTCCGCGCAGTCGCGCCACGCCGCCTCCGCGCTGGCGCGGTTCGGCGCGGGCAGGCGCGCGCACTCGCGCTCCACGAGGGTCATGATCCGCTCCGCCACCGCGCGGTCGAGCGCGATCAGCCAGACCGGCGAGTTGCTGCCGTGCTCGGCCTGGCTCACCAGGTCGATCGCGGCGATCTCGGGATCAGCGCTGGCGTCCACGATGATCGCGCTCTCGGTCGGGCCGGCGAACATGTCGATGGCGACCCGCCCGAACAGCTGGCGCTTGGCTTCGGCCACGAATTGATTGCCCGGTCCGACCAGGATGTCGGCCGGCGGGTTGCCGAACAGGCCGAAGGCCATCGCCGCGATGCCCGCCACGCCGCCCAGGTTGAGGACCACGTCCGCGCCGCAGGCGTCCAGCGCGAACAGCGTCGCCGCATGGATGCCGGTGGCGCCCAGCGGCGGCGAGCAGGCGACGATGCGCTCGACGCCCGCGGCCTTCGCCGTGGTCACGCTCATGATCGCGGAGGCGATGTGGGCGTAGCGCCCGCCGGGCACGTAGCAGCCGGCGCTGCGCAGCGGGATGTTGCGATGCCCGGCGCGCAGGCCCGGGACGACCTCGATTTCGGTGTCGCGGATCGCCTCGCGCTGCGCGAGCGCGAAGCGCAGCACGTTGTCGCGGCTCGCGAGGATGTCCTCGCGCAGCTGGCGCGGCACCGCCTCGCGTGCCGCGCGGCGTTGCTCCGCATCGACCAGAATCGCGCCCTCCCAGCCATCGAGCTCGCGCGCCTGGCGCCGTGCCGCCGCCTCGCCGCCGGATTCGATCGCGGCGAGCAGGCCCTCGACGGTCGCGCGCACCGTGGACTCTCCGCTCGCGGGGGTGTGCAGGGCTCTCTTGAGATAGTGCAGCGGCATTGGCTCAGTCCCCGTTGCCCGTCATCTGGTGGAGGATGGCGTCGGTCAGTACGTCCAGCGCGTCGATGATCGGCACCGGCGCGGACAGTCCCGCCGCCAGCACCGACAGCTCGGTGCACGCGATCAGCAGCCCGTCGCAGCGTTCTGCGAGTTCCGCCGCAATGTTGTGCAGCCGCTCGCGCGGTACCGTGCCCGACTCGCCGCGCTTGACGCCGCGGATGAGTTCCATCACCGCGTGCTGGTCCGGCGGGGGCACGATGCACGCGTCGCTGGCGTCCAGCGCGCGTTCGTACAGGCGGGTGTTGTAAACCGCGGTGGACGCCAGCAGTCCGATCCTGCGGCCGGGAACGGCGCGCGCCAGGTGCGCGGTCGTCAGCGCGATCATGTCGAGCAGCGGTATGGCGACCCCCGCGCGAATCGCATCGGCATAACCGTGCGCGGTGTTGCAGGGCATCGCCAGCACGGTCGCCCCGGCGCGCTCGAGGTTGCGCGCGATGCGCACGATCTCGGGGGTGGGATCTTCGCCGGTGCGCTCCACCAGGTGCGCGATGCGCGACGGGATCTTCGGGTTGCTCTCGACGATCATGTGCAGGTGATCCCGATCGTCCGCGGCGGGAGTCCGTGCGACGATGCGCCGCATCAGCTCCAGCGTGCCGTCGGGACCCATCCCGCCGATGATGCCGAGCACGGGGTGGGTGGCTGGCATCAGGCGGTCTCCGGAAGCGCGCCGGCACTGCCGGGCGCATCGTCGGGCAGGGCATCGAGGGTATCGAGCACGGACTCGCGGATGATGCAGCCGAGCAAGCGGCAGTCCTCGATGGACAGCGTCAGCGGCAGGCGCATATCGCATAGCGTGGCGAGCACGCGATCGGTGTGCGGCAGCGACTGCGCCTCGATGAAGCGCCAGCTGTGGTGCGCACTGGTGTAGGCGACCGGCTCGGGCGCACCAAACCACTTCAGCTCCACGCCGCGATCGAGGCAGCGCGCGAGGAACGCGTGCATCGCTGCGGGCCCGAAATGCGGAAGCCTGAACTGGATAGAACTGCCGACGCGCTGCGCGCGCGGATGGCAATGCGGCAACACGAGGCCGGGCACGCCGGCCAGCTCGGCAGCGACGGCCCCGTGGCGTTCGTTCCAGCGCGCCACGCTGGCGCCCAGTGCGGCCAGTTGCGGGCGCAGGATCGCGGCGCGCAGGTTGTCCATGCGCCCGGAGCAGTTGGGAGTGGTGAGGCGCAGCTCCGCGTAGTGTTCCGCCGGCGGCCCCGCCGGGTGGCGGCCGTACAGCATGTAGGAGCCGGAGAGGATCGTCGCTGTGGCCATCAGGGCAGGGTCGTCGCTGACGATGAGCCCGCCCTCGCCGGAATTGAGGTGTTTGTAGGTCTGCGTCGAGTAGCAGGCCGCGAGCCCGTGGCGCCCGGATGGCAACCCGCCCCACGTGGCTCCCATGGTGTGCGCGCAGTCCTCGATCACGGCGACGCCCGCCCGCCCGCAGAGCGCCATCAGGGCATCCATGTCGGCCAGGTGGCCACGCATGTGCGAGAGCAGCAGCAGGCCTGCGCCGCTCGCATCGATCTTCGCCGCCAGGTCCGCGAGGTCGATGACCAGCTCATCCGTGGTGTCAACCAGCACCGGGCGGCCGCCCGCGGCCACGATCGCGCCCGGCACCGGTGACAGCGTGAAGCCATTGCTCAATACCGGTGCTCCCGCCGCCAGGCCGGCCGCGCGCAGCGCCGTGGTCAGCGCGTAGCCGCAGGAGCTGACCGCGAGGCAATAGCGCGAACCGGTGTAGGCGCGGAACTCGAGTTCGAGGAGGGAGGCCTCGGAGGCTTCGCCGGCGAAGGTGTTGTAGCGATGCAGGCGCCCGGACTCCATCACCTCGACGGCGCGCGCGATCGCTGCCGAGGGGATCCCCTCTTGCTGCGTGAGTTGCCCGCGAAAGACCTCGCGCACAGCGCTTGACCTCAGGCCACGGTGCCGGCGCCTGGCGCGAAGCCGAAGTCTTGCACGTAGCCGAACAGGCCGACGCTGCCGCCGGTGTGGACGAACACCACGTTCTCGCCCTTCCTGAAGAAGCCGCGGCGCACGAGGTCGATCAGGCCGGCCATGCCCTTGCCCGAGTAAACCGGGTCGAGCAGGATGCCCTCGAGCCGCGCGAGCAGCGTGATGGCGGCGATCGAGCCCTCCGTCGAGAAGCCATAGCCGCTGCCAACGTAATCGCAGTTGGCGACCACGTGCTCGCGCTTGACGACCCCGGGGCAGCCGAGTGCCTCGGCGGTGGCCGCGGCCAGCCGGTACACGTTCTCTTCCTGTTTGTCCTTCGGCGCGCGTACGCCGATGCCGAGCAGAGGGATGCCGGCATTGATCCCCGCGAGCCCGGTCACCAGGCCTGCCTGCGTGCCCGCGCTGCCGGTAGCGTGCACCACGTGGTCGATGCGCAGTCCGAGGTCGTTCGCCTGCGTCACCAGCTCGATCGCCGCGTTGACGTAACCCAGCGCGCCCGTGGTGTTCGAGCCGCCGCCCGGAATGGCGTAGGGCGTGCGGCCCTCGGCGGCGAAGCGCGCCGCCACGGTGGCCATCTCGCCGTTCATGTCGGGATTCGCGGCGCGGTACTCGATGGTGGCTCCGTGCAACCGGTCGAGGAAGACGTTGCCGTTCCCGGTGTAATCGGGGTCGGTCTTGCGGGTGCGGTCCTCCAGAAGCAGGTGGCAGGCGAGCCCGAGCCGTGCCGCGCAGGCGGCGGTCTGGCGCGCGTGGTTCGATTGCGTCGCGCCCTGCGTGAGCACGATGTCGGCGCCCCGGGCCTTCGCCTCGGCCAGCAGGAACTCGAGCTTGCGGGTCTTGTTGCCACCGCTCGACATGCCGGTGCAGTCGTCGCGCTTGATCCAGATCTCCGGACCGCCGAGTTCGCGGGTCAGGTTGGGCAGGTATTCGAGTGGCGTGGGCAGGTGGGCGAGGCGCACGCGGGGGAAACGGGAGAGATGCATGTAGGCGATTCCTGCGTCAGTTGCGAACGCGTTGAAAGTCGGGGTCGTACTGTACGTCGGCGCAGACCACCGCATCCATCTGCTCGCCGATCACCTCTACGGCCACGCGGGTGCCGATCGCCGCGAATGCGGGGTCGATGAAGCCCATGGCGAGGTTCATGCCGACCCGGTGCCCCCACGCCGCGGAGCTCACGGTACCGACGACCGTGCCGTCGACGAGCATGCTGTCGCCGGGGTGCGCTGGTGCCAGCCGGCTCTCAAGTGCGAGCGTGACGAAGCGCCGCCGCGGGGGGCGCGTGAGCATGGCTTCGAGTGCCGCCTTGCCGAGAAAATCCTTGTCCATCCGGACGAAGCGGTCGAGCGCGGATTCGAAGGGATTGAACTCGGTGACGAGGTCTGCCTTCCAGTGGCGGAAGCCCTTCTCGAGGCGCATGGACTCGGTCGCGTAGAGCCCGAAATGCCGCAGGCCGAATTCGCGCCCTGCCTCGACCAGCAGCGCGTAGCAGCCCTGCAGTGCCTCGTTGGGCACGTGCAGCTCCCACGACAGCTCGCCGGAGAAGCTGACCGACATCGCGATCGCGGGGTAATGCCCGATGCGCACTTCGCGAACCGACAGCCAGGGGAAAGCCTCGCTGGAGAAGTCGGTGCGCGGCGCGACGCGGCGCAGCAGCGCGCGGGAGTGCGGCCCGGCGATCACGAGGATGGTGTGGCTGGCCGTCAGTGAGCGGATGCGGATCGAGCCGTCGGCGGGCAGGCGCTCGCTCAGCCAGTCCATGTCGTGGTACTCGGCGGCTGCAGCCGATCCGTACCACAACCGGTCTGGACCGAGATTCGCCACGGTCGCCTCGGCTCTCACATTGCCGTGTTCCGACAGGAAGTAGCACAGGCTCACGCGGCCCGGCTTGCGCGCGATGCGCGAGCAGCTCAGGCCATCCAGCCAGTCGTGCACGCCTGTGCCGCTGATCTCGAAGCGGTTGAAGCCCGAGATCTCCATGATGCCCACGCCGTCGCGCACCGCCGCGACCTCGGTGGCGACCACGTCGAAGGTATTGTCGAAGCGGAACGAGTGCCTCTCGCGGAAGTCCGGCGAGGGCTTGTAGAAGGTCGCACGCTCCCACCCGCTGACGACCCCGAACTCGGCGCCCGCGTCCCGCAGCGTTGCGTACAGGGGTGTCGTCTTTGCGGGCCGACCGGCGGGGCGGTGCTCGTGCGGGAGGTGGAAGCGGAACTCGTTGCGGTAGTCCTCGATGGCCTTCAGCGCGGTGAACTCGACGTTCGCGTGGCCGGTGAAGCGGCGGGGGTCGAGGCACCAGGTGTCGTAGCAGGCTTCGCCGTGCACGATCTGCTGGG
>JBILEG010000376.1:0-3936 GCA_044352225.1 Pseudomonadales bacterium
GTACCACATGGGCGGGGAGGGCGCGGCGTGGATAGGGCAGGCGCCGTTCGTGGAGCACGCGCACGTGTTCCAGAACATCGGCGACGGCACCTACTTCCACTCCGGGCTGCTCGCGATCCGCGCGAACGTCGCCGCCGGCACCAACATCACCTACAAGGTGCTGCTGAACGGCGCGATCTCCATGACCGGCGGGCAGCCCATCGAGGGCGAGAGCTTCGACGGCGCGATCACCGCACCCCACGTGGCGCAGCAGTTGTTTGCCGAGGGCGTGCGGCGCATCGCGCTGGTGACGGAGGATCTCTCGCGCCATGTCGACCGCGCGCAATTCCCTGCCATCACCACGTTCCATCACCGCGACGAACTCGACGCGGTGCAGCGCGAACTGCGCGAACTCCCGGGCGTCTCCGCCATCGTCTACGAGCAGGCCTGCGCCACCGAGCGCAAGCGTCTGCGCAAGCGCGGCAAGTACCCCGATGTGGCCAAGCGCTACCTGATCAGCGAGGACGTCTGCGAGGGCTGCGGAGACTGCGGCGAGCAGTCGAACTGCGTGGCGCTGGAGCCCGCAGAGACGGCGCTCGGCCGCAAGCGGCGCATCAACCAGACGGTGTGCAACAAGGATTTCTCCTGTGTGAAGGGCATGTGCCCGAGCTTCGTCACGGTGCACGGCGGGCGCTTGCGCGCTGCCATCGCAGGCGCCGGGCACGACGGACTGACCGAACTCCTGCAGGATCTGCCGGAGCCTGTGGCATCGCGTGCGGCCAGCGGCTGCAACGTGCTGGTGGGCGGCATCGGCGGCAGCGGCATCATCACGCTGGGCGCGCTGCTCGGCATTGCCGCGCACATGGAAGACAAACCCGTCAGCGTGCTCGATATCACGGGCTTGGCGCAGCGCAACGGCCCGGTGACCAGCCATGTGCGCTTTGTTGCCGGCAACGAGTTGCAGGTGGCGACGCGGATCCCCGAGGGCGCGGTGGATCTGCTGCTTGCCGCAGACCCGGTGGTGGCGGCATCCGCCGATGTGCTCTCGCGGCTTTCGCCAGAGCGCTCCGCCGTGGTGTGCAACAGCCACGTCGCGCCCACCAACGCCTTCGCGCGCAACCCGGATCTGGACTTCGGCAGCGCCGCTCTGCGGGAGGCGGTGACGGCGCGCGCGCGCACCGGCGCGCTCGTCAGCATCGATGCCACGCGGATTGCCTCGGTGCTGCTGGGCAACGCAGTGGGCGCGAATCTCTTCCTGCTCGGCGTGGCGTGGCAGCAGGGCTTGCTGCCCTTGTCGCGCCAGAGCCTGGAGCGCGCCATCGAACTGAACGGCACCGAGGTGGCGATGAACCTCCGCGCCTTCGCGCTCGGCAGGCTGCAGGTGGTGGCGCCGCAGCGCATCGATGCGCTGATGAGCCCCGCGCAGCCGGTGCGGGTGTTCGATGCTGCCGCCTCGAAGCTGGATGAGATCGTCGCAGCACGCAGCGCGCATCTCGCGGCCTACCAGGACGAGGCACTCGCCGCACGCTACCGCGCGGTCGTGCAGCGCGTGAGCGAGGCCGAGACACGTATCACCGGCAGCCCCGGCGCGCTCGCCGAGGCGGTCGCGGCGCAGTACGCCCGCGTGCTCGCCTACAAGGACGAGTACGAGGTGGGGCGGCTGCTCTCGGGCGAGGGTCTGCGGCGTCAACTCGAGGCGCAGTTCGAGGGTGATTACCGTATTGCCTTCAACCTTGCGCCGCCGCTGCTCGCGCGGCGCGACCCGCTCACGGGCCGCTATCGCAAGCGCGAGTTCGGGCCGTGGATGCTGAACGTGTTCCGCGTGCTGGCGCGGCTGAAAGGGCTGCGGGGCACGGCCTTCGATGTGTTCGGCTATTCGGCCCATCGCCGCGCGGAGCGCGCGCATATCGGAGAGTACGAGGCGCTGGTGGAGGACGTGCTGGCGGGGCTCTGCGCTGCCAACCACGGTGTCGGCCTCAAGCTCGCTGCCTTGCCCGCCAAGGTGCGGGGCTTCGATGTGGTGAAAGAGAAAGGCATGGCCGAGGCCTCGCAGCTCAAAACGCAGTGGCTCGCGGAATTCCACGCGCTGGCGGCAGCGCCCGCGGAGCGTGCCGCATGACGATCGCGATCGACGATGACCTGCCCCAAGCCGTGCAGGCGATGCTCGATCGCCCGCGTCATGCGTGCAGCGGGCCCTGGCCGGTGAGCCGGGAGGCCGTGCAATCCCTCGCCGCGGCGATACAGGATCCCGATCCTCGCCGCTGGGGGCAGCAGTGCACGGCGCCGCAAACCATGCTGTCGACGTGGACGCGCCCCGCGCGCTGGTCGCCCGATGAGGCCTTGCCGCAGAAACCGCTGCAGACCCACTACGAGTTGAAGGAACTCCTCGGTTACCCGGTCGCGATCGTGTCGGGCATCGAGAGCCATTTCCATGCGCCGGTGATTCTCGGTGCCACGGTGCGGAGCGTGGAGTTGTTGCGCTCGGTGAGCGCGGAGAAGGACACGCGCCTCGGACGTGGCCGCTTCTGGTCTATCGAGGTGCAGTATCACGATGAGGCTGGCGTGCTGCTCGGCATCGAGGAGTACGAGTGCCTCGGCTACCGTCGCGCGGGAGAACCCCATGCCTGAGCGTCTGCACGCCAGTTACGCGCCGGGCGAACGGCTCGCGGCGCTGTCCATCGCCGTCGATGCCACGCTGATCGTGGCCGGCGCCATCGCCACGCGGGATTTCTCGCCGCTGCACCACGATGCGGGCTACGCGAGGGCGCAGGCCGGACACCGCGACATCTTCCTCAACACGCCCACGCAACTGGCCCTTGTCGAGCGCTACCTCGCCGGTGCGCTGGGCGGGCGCGCCCGCATCGCACGCCTGCGCGCACGGATGACAGCGCCCGTGTACGCCGGCGCCGCTTTGTCGATCGAGGCAACGGTTCACGAGGGCGTGGTCGACGCCGTGGGTTGCGGCTGGCTGCACATGGATATCGCGCTCCATGCGGACGGCAAGCCGGCGAGCCGCTGTGCGGCACGCGTGGCCGTGCCGGTAGACGAACACGACGATCCGTGGCGCCGCCGCGGCGTGGAATGGCAACCATGAGCGCGCCGCTGGCCGGTATCCGTGTGCTGGATTGCTCGCTGCTCGCGCCGGGCGCGACGGCCATGCATCTCGCGGACATGGGGGCGGAGGTGATCAAGATCGAGCCGCCCGGCGGCGACTACGTACGCGAACTCACCTGGCCCATCATCGATGGCAGTTCACTGATGCACCACCACGTCTCGCGCGGGAAGAAGAGCCTGGTGCTCGATCTGCGGCAGGACGCGGGCGTGCAGGTGTTCCGGGAACTGGTCGCCGTGTCGGACGTGGTGATCGAGGCGATGCGCCCCGGTGCACTCGCGCGTCGCGGGCTGGGGCCCGAGGCACTGCGCGCGATTCGCCCGTCGCTGGTGTATTGCTGCGTGTCGGGCTACGGCATGAGCGGCCCATATCGCGATCTCCCCGCGCACGGCATCGCTTTCGACAGCTGGGCCGGCGTCGTGGCGCCTGCGGAGGACCAGGAGGGTTTCTGCTACATCCCCGAGCACGCCTCGATCGGCATGCACGCGGGGCCGATGATGGCGGCGATGGCGATCTGTGCATCACTGCTGCGCGCACGCGCCACGGGCGAGGGTGCGACCTTGGACATGGCGCAGGCCGACGGTGCCGCCGCCACCGATTGGGTGCGCAGCGAAGCGTGGAAAGCCTACGAGCGCCCCACGAGCGAGGTCACGGGCAACAAGGCCGACAACTACGAGCGCCGCGCGCCCGGCACCGCCGGCATGCGCGAGGGTGTGCGTTACCAGTTCTACCGCACGCAGGACGGCCACATCCTCTTCATGGCCTCCGAGCAGGAGTTCTGGCGCAACTTCTGCGCGGGCGTCGGGCGCATGGATCTTTTCGAGCGCTGGCCGGGTGCGCGCTAC
>JBILEG010000214.1:0-6060 GCA_044352225.1 Pseudomonadales bacterium
CGCCAGCAATCCGCGCTACAGCTTCGGCACCGGGAAGGTGGGTACGCTGGGCGGTTTCGCGAGTGCCGTGGCACTTGCTGTGGTGGCGCTGGTGATGGCGCTGGAATCCCTGCAGCGCGTGATGTCTCCGCAGAGTATCCGCTTCGACGAGGCGATCCTCGTGGCGGTGGTGGGTCTGATGGTGAATCTGGTGAGCGGCGTGCTGCTGCACGGCGCGCAGGGGCACGATCATCACCATGGACACGCGCACGATCATCACGACCACGACCACGACCACGACCACCACAGTCACGGGGCGCAAGCCCATCACGACCACGGGCATCACGACCACAACCTGCGCGCCGCCTATCTCCACGTGATCGCCGATGCGCTCACCTCGGTGCTGGCCATCGCCGCGCTGCTCGCCGGCCGCTGGCTGGGCTGGAACTGGCTCGACCCGCTGATGGGTCTGGTGGGCGCGGCGCTGATCGCACGTTGGGCCTGGGGCCTGATCCGCGACAGCGGCCACGTATTGCTCGACGGCGCCGCAGACGAGCCCACGCGGGAGGCCATCCGCCACGCAATCGAGACGCAGACCGACAGCCTGGTTACGGATCTCCACGTCTGGGCCGTGGGCCCGCGCACCTGGTCTGCGAGCCTTGCTGTGCTCTCGCACGATCCGCTGGCCCCGCACGACTACAAGCGCCTGCTACACGGCATTCCGCGGCTGGAGCATGTGCTGATCGAGGTGAACCTTTGTCCGGGGGAGATCTGCAAGGCGCCTGGGTGAGGCCAGCACGATCCCGTGGGCGCCCGCCAGTGCCCATCGTGACAACCGGGCCCGGAGCCGGTCATCGTGCTGTTGCGGCGCCCAACGCGATTGCGCAGGCTTGCAGGGCGAGCCGCACGGAGCCCCGAATGCCCCTTGTCCTGATCGTTGACGACGAACCCGCCATCGCGGACGCGCTCTCCTACGCGCTGGCCCAGGAGCGCTTCGAGGTTGCGCGCGCGGGGTTGGGCCGAGAGGCGCTCGACTTCGTGCGCGAACGTGGAGCCGACCTCGTCGTGCTCGACATCGGCCTGCCCGACATGAGCGGGCTCGATGTCTGCCGCGAGCTGCGGCGCGCGGGTGAGGTGCCCGTGCTGCTTCTGAGCGCGCGCGGCGCGGAACTCGACCGCGTGCTGGGACTGGAGCTGGGCGCCGACGACTACGTCGTGAAGCCCTTCAGCCCGCGCGAGGTGGTGGCGCGCATCCGCACGATCCTGCGCCGCAGCGCCTCGGCCCCGCCCGCAGCCGCAAGCCTTGCCGCCGATGCGACACCCGCTCCCTTCACCATCCACGACGAACAGCGGCGCATCACGTTTCGCGGCACCGAGCTCGCGCTGACGCGGCAGGAGTACGAGATGCTGCGCTGCCTGCTGCGTCAGCCGCGGCGCGTGTTCAGCCGCGAGCAGCTGCTGGAGGCCGCAGGCGTGGCCGCGGGCGCGGGCTACGAGCGCAATGTCGACAGCCACGTGAAGGGTCTGAGGGCCAAGCTGCGCGCCGTCTCGCCCGAGTCTGACCCGATCCGCACGCACCGCGGCGTAGGCTACAGCTACGAGCCGGAGCAGGCCTGATGCGCCTGGGGCTGCGCATCTTCCTCGTGTACTTTCTGTTCGTCGGTCTTGCGGCCTGGTTCGTGTTCGGCGCGGTGACGGACGAGATCCGCCCGGGCGTGCGACAGTCCACCGAGGAAACCCTGGTCGACACCGCGAATCTGCTCGCCGAACTCCTGCGCGATGACCTGGTGGCCGGCACGCTGTCGCAAGGCCGTCTGCCCGCGATCCTGCGAGCCTACGGAGAGCGCCGCCCCGGGGCCGACATCTGGGGCGTGCGCAAAGCCGCAGTGAACCACCGCGTCTACGTCACCGACGCGCGCGGCATCGTGCTGCTCGACTCCGCGGACCGTGACGTCGGCGCCGACTATTCGCGCTGGAACGACGTGCACCTCACGCTCGCCGGGCGCTACGGCGCTCGCTCCTCGCCCGAGCCCGGCGAGGGCGGCGAGAGCGCCAGCGTGATGTACGTGGCCGCGCCGATCCGCGACGGCGGACGCATCGTGGGCGTGGTCAGCGTGGGCAAGCCCTCGCAGTCGCTGCAGCCCTACATCGAGCGCTCGCAGCGGCGGCTCGCCTGGCTTGGTAGCGGTCTCGTGCTGGCCGGGCTCGCTGCAGGTGCGGTGCTCTCGTGGTGGCTGTCGCGCGCGCTCGGCCGCCTCACTGCCTGGGCACGTGCGGTGAGCGCGGGCGAGCGCAGTGCGGTGGCCCCGCCGCGCGGGCACGACGAGCTCGGGCAGCTGGCCGGCGCGCTGGAAACCATGCGCGAGCAGCTCGAAGGCAAGGCCTACGTCGAGCGCTACGTGCAGACGCTGACGCACGAACTCAAGAGCCCGCTCACAGCGATACGGGCCGCGGCCGAACTGCTGCACGAGGACATGCCGCCCGAGGACCGCCGCCGCTTCGCAGCCAACGTCGACAACGAGGCCGCGCGCTTGCAGTCGCTGGCTGACCGCCTGCTGCACCTCGCGCAGCTGGAGCAGCGCCGCGAGTTGACGGAGACAGCGAAGATCGCGCTGGAGCCACTCGTCATGGAACTGCTCGCAGCGCAGGAGGCCCGCGCGCTGGGCGCCGGCGTTCGGCTCGCCTGCGCGATGCCTGCGGGCTGCCACGTGCGCGGCGAGCGCTTCTTGCTGCGGCACGCGCTGTCGAACCTGCTCGACAACGCGCTCGACTTCACGCCGGCCGGCGGTACCGTAGCGCTGTCGGCCGATGCCACAGGCGACACGGTGACCATCCGCTTGCGCAACGATGGCCCCGCAATCCCGGACTACGCGCTGCCGCGACTGACCGAACGCTTCTTCTCGCTGCCGCGCCCCGCCACCGGGCGCAAGAGCACCGGGCTGGGGCTCGCATTCGTGGCCGAGGTCGCGTCGCTGCATGGCGGCAGCCTGTCGGTGCGGAACGTGCCCGGGGGCGTCGAGGCCTGCCTCGCGATGCCCGCGTAACCACGATATCTCCACACGGTCTCCTCGCAACGCCCACGGGCGCGCCACGCACAGCCTCCACACTCCCCTCCGTTCGCACACCGCACCGGAGGACTCCGCATGAACCGCAGGTTGAACATCAAGATAGCGACCGTGCTCGGGCTGGTCGTGTTGCTGCTCGTGCCGCTCGGCATGATCCGCGGCCTGGTCGATGAGCGCGCCCAGCGTCGCGACGAGACCGTCACCGGGATCGTCGATTCCTTCAGTCGCGAGCAGCTGTTGGCCGGGCCGCTGATCGTGGTGCCATGGGAGCGCACCGTACGCGACACCGGTACCGCACAGGGGGGTGGCGAGAAACGCGTGGTGGAGCGGACCGAGTCGGGGCGTTTGCACTTCCTGCCGGAGCGCTTCGCCTTCGACGCCCGGCTGGCCACCGAGGTGCGAGAGCGCGGTATCTACCGCGCGCTGCTCTACCGCACGCAGGGCACGCTGAAGGGTAGCTTCCATGTGCCAGCAGACTTCGGGCTGGGCACCGAGGCCGCACAGTACCGCTTCGGTACGCCCTGGATCGCGATCGGCGTCGGCGACATCCGCGGCATCGGCAACGTGCCGGAACTCAGGATCAACGGCCGTAGCCTGCCGTTCCGGCCGGGCACCCTGACCCCGCCGCTGCGCGAGGGCATCCATGCGCCGCTCGATGGCGTCGACGTGGTGGGGAACACGCTCGAGTTCGAGGTCGGGCTCACGCTTGCCGGGAGCCGCTCGTTGCGGGTCGTGCCGGTGGGCCGCGAGACCACGGCCACGCTGACCGGCGATTGGCCGCATCCGGGGTTTGGCGGCAACCTGCTGCCCGTGGAGCGCTCGGTGCGCGTAGACGGTTTCGACGCGCGCTGGAGCAGCAGTTTCTTCGCAACGGACATGGAGAAGGCGCTGCGCGACTGCGTGGCCCAGTCCGACTGCACCGGCTTCCGCGGCAAGGCCTTCGGCGTGGAACTGGTGGACCCGGTGGACCAGTACCTCAAAAGCGAACGGGCACTGAAGTACGCACTGCTCTTCGTGGGGCTGGCCTTCGCGGGATTCTTCCTGTTCGAGGTGCTGCAGCGCGTCGACCTGAACCCCGTGCAGTACACCCTGGTGGGGCTCGCGCTCGCGGTGTTCTACCTGCTGCTGCTCTCGCTGTCCGAGCACATCGGCTTTGCGGCGGCCTACGCGGTGTCGGCCACGGCCTGCGTCGCACTGATCGGGAGTTACGTTGGCGCGATCCTCGGCGGCGCCCGGCGCGGCGCGGGCTTTGCGGGGGCGCTGGCCGGGCTCTACGCGCTGCTCTACGGGCTGCTCGGCTCCGAGGACTACGCGCTGCTGATGGGCTCGGTGCTGGTCTTCGCGCTGCTGGCAGCGGTGATGATCTTCACGAGACGCGTGGACTGGAACGCGACGGGGGTGCCGTGATCGCGACGTGGGGGAGATTTGCAAGGCGCCGGCGCCCTTACGCTCTCCAACCGTGGTTCATGTCTTTAAAGTCGGGTTTCGGCGACACGTTTCATTGACGTGTCGCCGCCAGAGACATAAGCTCGGAACGTGTCGTCAAAACCTGATTTTTGCATCATGAGTAACGACTCTTCTGTTTGGCGCCCTGATCAGCCGCACAACCAGCTGCCCAAACTGCCCCCCGCAGCGGAGTTGGAGAGCCGGGCCGTGCTGAAGTCCTGCATCGAGGCGCGTGCCGCATTGGCTGAGCTGAAGCAGGCCGCAGAGCTGATCCCCAACCAGACGATGCTCATCAACACGATCCCGCTGCTGGAGGCCAAGGACAGCTCGGAGATCGAGAACATCGTCACCACCACGGACCGGTTGTTCCAGTACGCGCACAGCCACGCAGTCGGGGAATCCGCAGACCCCGCCACCAAGGAAGCTCTGCGCTACCGCACCGCCTTGCACCGCGGCTTCCAGTCGCTGAAGCAACGGCCGCTCTGTACCGCTACTGCAGTGGAGGTCTGCGGGACGTTGAAGGGTGTGGAAATGGATATCCGGCGTACGCCGGGCACGCAGCTGATCAGCGACCGTACGGGCGAAGTGATCTACACCCCGCCAGAGGGCGAAGCGCGGCTGCGGGACCTGCTGGCCAACTGGGAGCGGTTTCTGCACGAACAGACCGATCTGGACCCGCTGGTCCGGATGGCCGTGGGCCACTACCAGTTCGAGGCCATCCACCCTTTCACCGACGGCAACGGCCGTACCGGCCGCATCATCAACACCCTTTACCTGATCGAGGCAGGGCTGTTGGACCTGCCCATCCTGTACCTGAGCCGGTATGTCATTGCACACAAGGCCGCTTACTACGGACTGCTCCTCGCCGTGACGCGAGATGGTGCCTGGGAGCCATGGCTGCTGTTCATGCTGCAGGCCGTGGCCGAGACCTCGCGGTGGACCACGCGCAAGATCGCGGGCATCCGCAAGCTCGTCGAGCACACCTCCGGGCACGTGCGCACAAGGCTACCCAAGATCTACACGCGGGAACTCGTGGACGTGATCTTCGAGCAGCCGTACTGCCGCATCGGCAATCTGGTCGACAAAGGCATTGCTCGGCGTCAGGCGGCCTCGCGCTACCTGCATGACCTGGCCGGGCTGGGTGTGCTGCGCGAAATGCCCGTCGGCAAGGAGAAGCTCTTCGTCCATCCAAAGCTGTTGGAATTGCTCGGCAGGGATAGCTGTGCGTTCGAGCCTTATGCGTGAGGAGGGTACCCCTGAATTGCCATTGCACCCCACCTCACCTCCCCGGCGCCTGCCCCCCATCGATCGAATAGAACTGCCCCGAAATCCACGCACCTTGCTCGCTGCACAGAAACGCCGCGAGCGCCGCGACTTCTTCCGGCCGCCCCGCGCGTCCCAGCGGCACGTACTGGTTCAGCAGGCGATCCCAGGTGCCGTCGGCGCGGGGGATGTCGTCCAGGCGCGAGGTGTCGATGATGCCCGGGCAGATGGCGTTCACGCGTATGCCGTTGCGGCCGAGTTCGCTCGCCATCGCGGCCGTGAGCGCCTGCAGGCCCGCCTTGCTGGC
>JBILEG010000013.1:0-18209 GCA_044352225.1 Pseudomonadales bacterium
GCGCGCATGGCACGCTCCACTGCCGCTGTGAGTTCCTCGCGCAGGGTCATCGTCTGTCTACCGCTATCAGGAAGGCCCGCATTCTAGTAGGAGCGGGCCATGCCCGCGACAGAATCCACGGTTCACATACGGTCGGGGGCATGGCCCCCTCCTACGCCTTCCGATGTAGGAGCGGGCCACGCCCGCGACAAAAGCCGATGTAGGAGCGGGCCACGCCCGCGACAAAAGCCATGGTTCACACACGGTCGGGGGCATGGCCCCCTCCTACGCCTTCCGATGTAGGAGCGGGCCACGCCCGCGACGGCCGCAAACGGTGGAATGCCCGACGTCAGCCCACCATAATCCCCGCAAACGACAACAGGCCTCGCCTCATGGAAAAGACCGACCCCGCGCGCATGCGCCGCATCGTCACAACCGCCCTCGCCGGTGCCTCGATCGAGTGGTACGACTTCTTCATCTATGGCACCGCCGCGGCGATGGTGTTTCCTGCGCTGTTCTTCCCGGGCTCCGATCCGTTGGTGGGCACGCTGCTGTCTTTCGGCACTTTCGCGGTGGGCTTCATCGCACGGCCGGTAGGGGGCATCGTTTTCGGGCATTACGGTGACAAGGTCGGACGCAAGCGCTCGCTGGTGGCGGCGTTGCTGCTGATGGGGCTCACCACGACGTGCATCGGCCTCATGCCTACCTATGCCACCATCGGCGTATGGGCCCCGATGCTGCTGATCGTGTTGCGCTTCGCGCAGGGCGTGGCCATCGGCGGACAGTGGGGTGGCGCCGTGCTCCTGCTCACGGAGAGTGCGCCGCCGGAGCGTCGCGGCTTCTACGGCTCTTTCGCGCAATTGGGCGTGCCCATCGGCGTGCTCCTGGCGAACCTCGTTTTCCTGCTCGTCACGCAGATCTTTGGCGAAGAGGCTCTGCAAGACTGGGCGTGGCGCTTGCCGTTCCTGTTCAGCGTGGTGCTGATCGGTATCGGGGTCTATGTAAACGTACGCCTCGAAGAGACGCCTGCTTTCGAGCAGTCCCGGAAGCAGGCCGCGCCCGCGAAGGGTTCACCCATCCTGCAGGCCCTGCGTGAGCACCCGCGCATCATCCTCCTGGCCGCCGGCGCTTTCGTCGCGGTGAACTCCATCTTCTACATTTTCATTACTTACATCGTGGCCTACGGCACACAGACGTTGGGTTTGTCGAAGAGCACGGTGCTGACGGCGGTGATGGTTTCTGCCGTGGTGCAGTCGCCGGCGCTGGTGATTGCGGCGCATGTGTCCGATCGCATCGGACGTCACACCGTCTTCCTGTGGGGCGCAGCCCTGCTCGGCATCTGGTCGCTGGTGTTCTTCCCGCTCGTTGATACGGGCAGCTTCCTCGGCATCCTTGTGGCGCTGACTGTCGGACAGGCTTTCCTCAGCCTGATGTACGGTCCGCAGGCAGCACTTTTCGGCGAGCTTTTTCCGGTCGAGATCCGTTACTCGGGCGCCTCGCTCGGCTATCAGATCGGCGCGATTTTCGGTGGTGCCTTTGCGCCGCTCATCGCGGCCTCACTGCTCGTGGCGACGGGAACCTCGATGGCGATCGGCGTTTACATGAGCCTCATGTGTGCGATCACCTTCGCAAGCATTCTCTTGCTGCGCGGTGCGCGCGTGCACGCCTGATCACCCGCATGGAGCACGGATCCTTTCTTCCCGCGGCACTGCTGTTGCTCGGTTCCATGGTGCTTGCGGTGCCGCTTGCCCAACGCGCAGGGCTGGGCAGCGTGCCAGGTTATCTGCTTGCCGGCATCCTGGTGGGACCCTCGGTGCTGGGACTGGTAGACGAGCACGAGCTGATTGCTGTCGCCGGTGAGTTCGGTGTGGTGTTCCTCCTGTTCGTCACGGGTATCGAGTTGAGCCCGGCTCGACTCTGGTTGCTACGCCGGCTGGTGTTCGGCCTCGGTGGTCTTCAGGTTCTTGCCACGGCGGCTGTGATCGGCGTGCTTGCGCTCGCGGTGGGTGCAGGGCGTGAAGCGGCATTGATCATCGGTTTCGGTCTGGCGCTTTCGTCCACCGCTCTCGTGCTTCAGGTACTGGCCGAGCGCAAGGAACTCGGTACGCCCGCGGGGCGTGCCGGGCTCTCGGTGCTGCTGTTGCAGGACGTCGCCGTGGCGCCGCTGGTATCCCTTGTGTATTTCCTCGGGCCGGACGACCCCAATGCCTCCGCGCAGGATCCGCTGCTCGGCCCCTTGCGTTCGCTTGCGCTGCTTGCCGTTTTTCTTGTCGCAGGGCGATTTCTTCTCCGGCGTGCGCTACCCCTGGTGGCGCAGAGCCGCAACGCGGACATTCTCGTAGCGACTGCCGTGCTGCTCGTGCTCGGTGCCGCCTGGCTGATGCAGGAGGCAGGATTCTCCATGGCGCTGGGTGCATTCCTCGCCGGAGTGCTGCTCGCCGACTCCCCCTACCGTCATCAGGTGGTCGCCGACATCCAGCCCTTCCGCGGCATTTTGCTGGGACTCTTCTTTCTCACGGTTGGCATGTCGCTGGACGTCGCAGCAGCGCTGGAGCGATGGCATGTGCTGCTCATGCTCACCTGCGGTTTCATGGTGTTGAAGGCTGCGATCATGACGGCGGCAGCCCGGCTCTTCGGCTTGCCGCTGGACCAGGCCGTACGCACGGGGTTGCAGTTGTCGCAGGGCGGGGAGTTCGCGCTCGTGCTCTTCGCACTTGCGCTCGGGCAGGGAATTTTCGACGCGCAGCTGCATGCCTTGTTGCTGCAGATGCTGGTGCTCAGCCTTCTGCTTGCGCCGCTGGGCTTTCTGGTTGGTGATCTGCTCGCGCGCCGTTTTCAGGACGCAACGAACCCGCTACTCGACGTCATCGAGGTAGAGCCGGATCTCGAAGGGCATGTCCTTCTGTGCGGATATGGCCGAGTCGGTTCACAGCTTGGCAATGTGCTCGAGGCGGCGGGGCTTCGCTGGGTAGCCGCGGATATGCGGCCCGAGACCGTACAGCTCGCGCGGCTCGCAGGCTTGCCGGTCTACTTCGGCGATGCTTCCCGGCCCTCCATCCTCGAGTCCTTGCGGGTGGAGCATGCGGTGCTCGCGATCGTCACGCTGGATGATGCCGATGCTGCAGAGCGCAGTGTGCATGCCATCCGCCGCCATGCACCGGACTGCCGTATCCTCGTGCGTTCACCCGATCTGCAGCATGCCGACCTCCTCTTGAAGCACGGCGCGACACGCGCCGTACCGGAAACCTCGGAGTACAGCCTGCAGCTCGGCCTGGCGGGGCTTGCCGAGCTCGGTGTCGAAGCGCAGCGGCTCGAGGAGATCGAGACCGCGTTCCGCGAGGAAGGATATTCCCGGCTCCATGCCAACCGCGCCGGGATTCCGCAGCGGCGCTGATCGCGGCATGATTGCTCGCCGCCACCGGTCGGGATCGGAGGAGTACATGACAGTCGTTCATATCGCAGACGTCGTGGATCTCGACCGCTATCCCCTGCACAGCCCTGACAGCCAGCGCTGCCAGGAGTTGCTGCGCAACGGGCGAGAGTGTCTCAGGGAAGAATCGCTGTTCGTGCTGCCCGGTTTCATCAGGGCCGGGGCGATCGCGCGGATGGCGGCCGAACTCGAGGAGCGCTTGCCTTGGGCTGCCCGCTACGAGGCCATGGCAGGCAGTTATGTGCCGGATGGCAACGACTGGCCCCCCGGACACCCTCGCACTGCCACCCATCTGTTCCGCTATCACCAGGTGCTGAATTACCAGATCCCCAACGATTCGCCGTTGCGCAGCGTCTATGTGTGGGAGCCATTGCGCGAATTTCTCCGCCAGTTGATGGGCTACGACACTTTCCATCGCAGCGAATGCCCGCATCTCGCTCTCACCGCAAAACTTGCCGGCGAGGGAGACACCGACGGCTGGCATTTCGATGGCAACGACGTGGTGTTTTCGGTGCTGCTGCAGGCACCCGAAGACGGTGGCGAGTTCGAATACATGCCCCGGGTGCGCAGCGACTTCGATGAGAACTACGACGCCGTGGCCGGTGTTTTCGCGGGAGAAGGCAAGGGCGTGCGCCGTGCGAGGCTTTGCGTCGGAGATCTGAATGTGTTCCAGGGCAACCACACGCTGCACCGCGTGAGTCCCGTCAAGGGAGGGCGTCGGCGCATTGTGGGGCTGTTCAGCTACGACCGGTTGCCGGGCACGAATTTCGGCGAACCCTACATATCCCGGTTGCGTCGTGATACGCCCGGTGTCACCGCACTCGCCAGCACCTAGTCACACGCCTGTCACCTGCGTGGCGCACGATGCCACGCATGCCAGATGCCACCGCCTCAGCATTGGCCCGCGGGTTCATCCCCGGGGCCGCCGACTCCTCCCCGGCAGGGGAGCATCCCGAGCCCCCGGCCAGTCTGAATCTTCGTACGGTATGGATTTCCGACATCCACCTCGGCACGCCCGGCTGCCAGGCAGAGGCCTTGCTCGACTTCCTGCGCCACACCGATTGCGACACGCTCTACCTGGTGGGTGACATCGTCGACGGCTGGCAGCTGCGCCGTAACTGGTACTGGCCACAGGCGCACAACGACGTGCTGCAAAAGCTGCTGCGCAAGGCCCGCAAGGGCACCCGCGTGATCTACGTGCCAGGCAATCACGACGAATTCGCGCGTTCTTACCTGGGGCACAATTTCGGTGGCATCGATGTCGCCGAGGAATGGATCCACACCACTGCAGACGGCCGCCGCCTGTGGGTGACGCACGGGGACTTCTTCGACGGCGTGGTGCAGTGCGCGAAGTGGCTCGCGCTGGTGGGTGACTGGGCCTACACGCTGACGCTTCAGCTGAACGTGCATTTCAACCGCCTGCGCGCGCGGCTCGGCTTGCCGTACTGGAGCCTCTCGAGTTACCTGAAGCAGCGCGTGAAGCGTGCGGTGAGCTACATTTCGGACTTCGAGTCAGCACTTGCGCGCGAAGCCCGCATACGCGGCATGGACGGCGTGGTCTGCGGCCACATCCACCATGCGGAAATGCGCGATATCGACGGCATCCTCTACGCCAACGACGGTGACTGGGTCGAGAGCCTCACGGCGCTCTGCGAACACTCCGACGGGCGTCTGGAGATCATCGACTGGACCCCCGCAGGCGAGGTGCGCCGCGCGGTTGCCCTCATGGCCTCGGAGTCGCCGCGGCTGCAGGCCGCCTAGGCGTCTTTGCGCAGCACCATCAGCCGCTCGCCCATCCGCAGTCTCGCGCCGGCGCTGATGCCCCCGGCAAGCCTCACGCCGGGCGGCGCGATCACGATCACTGTCGATCCCTGTTCGAACCAGCCGAGTTCCTCGCCCTTGCGGTACCGCGCTGCGCAGGCGATGTGTTGCGGTCCGCGATAGGAGAGCCCGAGGCGTTCCTGCACAGCGTGGAGTCGCAGCGTGGCCACACCCACCGCCGCCACCGGCACCAGCAGCAGCGGCGTTCCAGCGTTGCCTTCGAGCGTCATCTCCAGCACTGCACGCTCATTGCGGCAGTACAGCGATGGTACGCGACGCACGGCAGGCGGGTTGACGTTCCACGTATCCCCTGCGATGTGCGTGACGTTCGTCAGGGTTGCGTCGGCCGGGGCATGGAAGCGGTGATACATCCCCGAACTCAGGCGGATCGTGACGTAGCTGCCGTCGCGCATGTGTTCCGCAAGACTCTCCGAGCCCAGCAGTTCGGCCAGCGTGTAGCGAAGCCCTTTGGCCTGTACGGCCTCGATGCCGGAGAGCGCGCCGCAGGCCATCACGTTGCCGTCGCAGGGGCTCACCAGTGCGTCTGACGCGCCGTCGATCAGTCGGCTGCCAGGCAGCAACTCCCGCGTGAAGCAGGCGTGCAGGCTCGGGAAGTTCTGGCTCATGGCGTCGGAGAGGTCCAGCCCGCCCAGGCGCCGCCAGAGCGCGATGGAGGCGCGCACCACCCACGGGTTCTCCACGTGGCTGAACCAGCCGAGCAGGCGCGTGGCGCCCACCCGAGGGATGCGGTTGGTGAGCAGGAAGTTCATTTCCTCGAGGAGCGTGCTTGTGTGTCGGAGCAGTGACTGTTTCATGACTCTGTCAAATCCCGCTGTTAAGACGTGTGCATCGCGCCGCTGCCGGCGCTGTGGAGAGTGTGTTCATGACGGATGAATCTGCCCTGTTTGCTGCCGCTGCTGCCGTGGTGGCTCTTCCTCTTGCCGCGCGCCGGCTCCGGCTCTCGTTCGCGAAGCATCCCTCGCTCGCCGGCCACGGGCGCATGGCCTCCTGGCTTGCGCGGCGCCTGCCCGGGTACCGCTACGACGAGGCACGCTTCTTCAGTGCCGATGGTGCGCCAGCCGAGATCAGCGAGCGTCGGCGCGTTACGCTGCGCATACTCGGGGACACGCTGCGCGGCCGCAGCCCGCAGACGCTCGCCGCTACCGCCGAGGCCCGCGAGGGCCTCTCCGACCTGCAGTTCACCTCTGCCTACCGCGTGCCCTTCCAGTTCGTGCCGGTGCTGCGCAAGCACATCGCCATCGGCTCCTTCTGGGCGCGATCCGAGGGTGCGGATCTGGTGGATCTGGACGGCAACCGCTGCATCGATCTCACCGGATCCTACGGCGTGAACGTTTTCGGCAACGATTTCTACAAATCCTGCATCGACGAGGGCTGGGAGCGCACGCGCGATCTGGGCGCGGTGCTGGGTGGTTATCACCCGGTCATGCTGGAAAACATCCGGCGGTTGAAAGCGATCTCGGGCCTGGACGAAGTCTCGTTCCACATGTCCGGCACCGAGGCCGTGATGCAGGCGGTGCGCCTCGCGCGTTACCACACGCGCAAGCGTCGCATCGTGCGCTTCTGCGGCGCATACCACGGCTGGTGGGGCGAGGTTCAGCCGGGCCCCGGAAACCCCGTTCCCACGCGCGATACCTTCACGCTGCGCGACATGCACGAACGTACGCTCGGCATTCTGAGGAGCCGCAAGGACATCGCCTGCGTGCTCGTAAATCCCCTGCAGGCCCTGCACCCCAACCGCCCGGCACCGGGTGATTCCGCGCTTCTCGACAGCGGCCGCAGCGCCGGCTTCGATCGCGCCGCCTATACCGCGTGGTTGCGCGAATTGCGCGAGGTCTGCACCGCGCGGGGCATTGTGCTGATCTTCGACGAGGTGTTCGTAGGGTTCCGCATCGCACCCGGCGGCGCGCAGGAATACTTCGGCGTGAAGGCCGACATGGTGACCTGGGGCAAGACGCTGGGCGGCGGCCTGCCGGTGGGTGTGGTCTGCGGCAAGGCCGCGCTCATGCGCCGTTACCGCGACGACCACCCGGCGGATATCTGTTTCGCGCGTGGCACCTTCAACTCGCACCCGGCGGTGATGGGCGCCATGAACGTGTTCCTCGAACGTCTCGATTCCCCTGCCCTGCGCGCGGCCTACGATGGGCAGGACGCGCGCTGGAACGCGCGTGCCGCGGCGTTCAACGCCCGCATGGAGGCAGAGGATCTGCCACTGCGTGCGGCCAATCTCGCGTCCATCTGGACGCTCTTCTACACCACTCCCAGCCGCTACAACTGGATGCTGCAGTTCTATCTGCGCGAGCAAGGTCTGGCGCTCAGTTGGGTGGGAACGGGCAGGCTCATCTTTCCGGTCGACATGACGGACGACACCTTCGGTTCTGTGCTGGAGCGTGTGGTTGCGGCCTGCAAGAGCATGAAGGCCGGCGGCTGGTGGAGTGAAACCGTCATGGAGAGCAACCGGGACATCCGCCGCAGCGTTCTGCGTGAGGCCTTCTTCGGCCGGTGACGCCGGGCACCCGCGTGCCCGGCATCGTGCCTGCCGTTCAGCGGCGGAAATGCGGCATCGGGTCGATCATCTCACCGCGCAGCAGCGCGAGCGGTGCGCTGTAGTACATGCGGATGTCGTGGAAGGGATCGGTGACGATCTTGGTGGCCCACACCACGCCCGTCCACAGCGAGTCCTGTTTCGCGAGCTGCAGCACGCGGAACAGGAGCGCAGTCACGCCCAGTGCCAGCCATGCGAGCCCTACATGATTCACGAGCCCCTGCACGTTGCGGGCAGGTTCGATCATGCCGAACAGCGAAGGGTTCACGATCAGCAGCACCGGGATCAGCGCCCATGCCGACATCAACACGATCTTGCGCTTGATGTTGTAGCCGACCTTGATCTCTTCCTTGTGCTCGTCGGTGACCTGGTTCACGTCATCGTAGCCGCGCGGCTCGAAGAAAAAATGCCCCGCCTGGCGGCTCACCATCGATAAGCACCAGGCGATGATCGCGGCGATGGCCGGATTCACGAACAGCATCACGTACGAGCAGAGAAAGCTGATCGCACTGAAGAGATGCAGCGTCTGGTTGATGCGGCTGTGGTGGTAGAAACGGTGGTCGTCCATGCGCTGCGTGTGCAGCGTCTCCAGAAATGCGCTCATGCCGTGCTCCCGCGGGAAGGTGGATGATCCGGTGCGCGTGGGGCGCATCCGTTGCTGCCGAAATTGTCACAGGCAGATGAAGGCCCTGTGACAGTGCCGTGCTTTTGTCGTCACGAGGCTGTCGCATTTCCGCGACAGTCTGGACACATGACAGAACGATGCGGAGCGCGTATGGCACCCACGGGCACCCGGCACGGAGCGCCCGTCTGGCGCATCGCACTGGTCACCGAAACCTGGCCGCCGGAAGTGAACGGTGTCGCGCTCACCGTTGCGCGGTTGGCGAGGGGCCTCGCGGCACGCGGCCACGATCTGCAGTTGCTGCGCCCGCGGCGGGATCGAGACGACGCCCCGCGCGAGGCGGGCATGGAAGAGCACCTGCTGCCCGGCCTGCCGATCCCGCGTTACAGCGAGCTGCGCATGGGATTGCCGGCACGCCGGCGCCTGCGTGCCCTGTGGCGTGAAACGCGCCCGGACATCGTTCACATCGCTACCGAAGGTCCGCTCGGCTGGTCGGCACTGCGTGCCGCACGCGAACTCGGCATTCCGGTAAGCTCCGAGTTCCGCACCAACTTCCATATGTATTCCGCGCACTACGGGATCGGCTGGCTGCAGCCCACCGTCACGCGCTACCTGCGCTGGTTCCACAACACGGCCTCGGTCACGATGGTGCCCACCGAGGGCATGCGCGCCGAACTCGCCGCGCTCGGCTTCGAGCGGCTCTGCGTGGTGGGGCGCGGCGTGGATGCGGAACGTTTCGATCCGCGACATCGTTCCGCTGCACTGCGCGACCTCTGGGGCGCGGGCGAGCACGACCCGGTCTTGCTCTGCGTGGGGCGACTTGCCGCGGAGAAGAACCTCGATCTTCTTCTGGATGCATGGCGCGCTGCGAAAGCGAGCATGCCGACCGCGCGCCTGGTGCTGGTGGGTGATGGCCCGATGCGCGCGCAACTCGAGCAGCAGCACCCGGACGTGATCTTCGCCGGGCAGCGCACCGGAGAGGATCTGGCGGCCCACTACGCCAGCGCGGATCTCTTCGTGTTCCCGAGCCTGAGCGAGACCTGGGGCAACGTGGTGACAGAGGCGATGGCGAGCGGGCTGCCGGTGATCGCGTGGAACCGTGCGGCGGCAGCGGAGCTTCTGCGGACCGGCGAGAACGGTGCCCTGCTGGAATGCGGCGACCTCACGGGTTTCCGCGACGCGGTGCTGCGCCTTGCGCAGGATCCCCTTGCCCTCCGGCGCATGGGTGCCTCGGCACGAGCCTCCGCGCTCGACGTTGGATGGGACGGCATCGTGGCGGCAGTGGAGGATCGTATGCGCGCATCCCTCAGCGGGCCGCAGCGGCTGCAGGCTGAGGCACCGGAGTCGGGTATGGCGCCCGCGTGACGGTAACGCCTTGCCCGCATGTACGCCCTCAGTCGATGGAGGCGCCACCGTCCATCACGATGTTCGCCCCGGGCTTCAATCAGCCATCGTGTCCCACGATCTCCGGGCAAAGGCCTCCGGTGTAAGCCCGGGCGCTTGCAGCCGCGTGTCGTCTGGCAAAACAGGGCGCGCACGGGAGAGCAGGAGTGTCGCGCGTGCGGGGTCACCCTTGGCCAGCGCCGTAGTGACCAGATCTGCATAACGCTGCACCACGCGCCTCAGGCCTTGCTGCGCTCCCGCGTGGTTGGCGTCAATCGCCAGCACCGCGAGGTAGTTGGCCATGGCGCTGTCGGGGAATGGGAGCGTCAACCGCAGTTCTGCGAGAGCGGTGTCGCCGCGCTGCATATGTGCATTCAACTGCGCTGTCATTACAGGATCAGGTGTCGTCACTGAAAGATCGGGTGCCGTGGCAGCGGTCTCGGGCGGCGCCGCGCCCATCGATGCATCGGGCGCGACCTCCGTCCCGATCGGAGACGCGGGGGTTGCCGCAGACGGTGTGGACGGAACATGCGCGGTGATCACCGCGGCCGATGGTTCCGGCGGCAAGCCCTGCTCGGGTGCCGCAGCCTCTGCGACGAGCGGTGCGGCAGGTGGTTCGTCCTCTGCTTCGCTGCTCTCGATGGGTTGTGGTGCAGGCGGCGTGACCCGGCTTTCGTGGGTGACGGCAGTTTGCGGGACCGGTGGTTGCAGTTGCGGCGCCTGCGTGCGCCGCGCAGGAGCGGAGTTCTTCGCCTCATCCACGGCCTGTCGTATCGCCTGCGGAAACATCAACGACAGCGCTCCGATCACTGCCAGAACGGCCAGCCCGAGTGCCACTCCGGGCCGCCAGCGTGGGCCTCGTTGAGGCAGTGGCGCTACGACATCGGGTTCGGTGATGTGGCGCGATGCGGCAGGTTCCTTGATGCGCGTCGGCGCTTCCGAGGCAAGTGCGTCGATGTGCGCCGCCACGGCGACCGTTGGTGCGTGTTCGATGATCGGCTCGGGGGTTGCGCTGCTGGCCTCGTGTTCCACGGGGAGCGTAGGTTCTGCAGGCGCTGCGATGTCAGCAGATGTATCGGGAGCGCTCACGTCAAGCAATGCACACAGGCGCTTGGCGAACGCGTTGTCCAGAAGGCTGCGTTGCTCCTCTGTCATCGCCAGAGGCAAGCAGCTGCGCGCAAAAGCCTCCCTCAGGCTTTCTTGCCATGCCTGCTGCTGCGCAGGGTCGCTCTGCGGAGGAATGGCGAAGCCTTCTGGTCCGTGCGCGGAACCCTGCGAGGCAAGCTCCGTCCATGTGCGCTCGATGATCGCGTCTTCCTGCGGTCTTGCACGGCGGATCAGTTCGAGGTTGGACGACTGTCGCTGCTCGGAGTTTTCCTCGAAGGCTGCCTCGAAGAGGGTGTCGTAGAGAACGGCGAACACCTGCTTCAACATCAGGCCAAGCGCCGCGCTGTCGAGGTACTGCCCGGGCACCGGTGATCCCGACGCGGTGGCAGGTGTCAGTACGGCATGGTCTGTTGAATGCATTCTGTCGATACCACGAGAGCCGGATGCATCTGCGTTTTTCCTTCGTGCCGGGCAGGTGCGGCGCCCGCTCCGGCACAGGGTTGCCGGCTGCGCGCGCTTTCCAGCAGCCGTGCGTCCGAGCATACACTGGCAGACGCAGGGTCGAAGCTGCTTCGCTATCGCTACCGCAGACTCCATCTGCATCCCTGTGCCAGAGCCGTGTGCTCTGATACCGCCCAGCAAGGCGCTCCCCGTAGCCGGGATGACGGAAACTGATCTGTGCGGGTACTCTGCGCCGGCGGGGGCTTTGAGGCGTGCGGCGGGCACGCGCCCGGAGCCATGACCGCCCGGCAATCGCGATGGGCACCCAGGCGAAACACCATGAACCCCGATACCGAGCTCAGCTCTGCCGACCTGCGCTTTTTCGTGACGGTGGCGAGCGCGACCTCGCTTGCCGCGGCAGCGCGCGAGCTCGATGTTTCGCGTTCGGCCGTGACGCAGCGCCTGCGCCAGCTCGAGGAGCGCCTGAAGTGCGTGCTGATCGAGCGCTCCACCCGCCACCTGCGTCTCACCGAAGCAGGCCACATCATCCTCGCCCGCGGTCAGGCTGTGCTGGACGAGCTCGACAGCATCGCCGAGACCCTCAGCCTGCGTCGCAAGGTGGTGAGCGGGCATCTGCGCATCGCCGCGCCCCTGGGCTTCGGCCGGCGCTACATCACGCCCTTGCTCGCGGCATTCCGCGAGGCGCATCCCGCGGTGCGGGTGAGCCTCACGCTGACCGATCGCCCCGTGGTGTCAGAGGAGGGAAGCTGGGATCTGATCATCCACATCGGCGAGCTCAGGAACTCGTCGCTGGTGATGGTGCGCCTCGCCCCCAACGAACGCTATCTCTGTGCCGCGCCCTCCTATCTGGCCGTACACGGTGAACCCCTCGCACCGCAGGAGCTCGACCGGCACTCCTGCCTCGCGCTGCGCCAGAACGACGAGGACGTGACGCTCTGGCGCTTCATCGATGCGCAGCACAAGTCCGTTCCCGTGCGCATCACGCCCACGATGTCGAGCAACGATGGCGAGGCCGTGCGCACGTGGGCACTGCACGGCCTCGGGCTCATGGTGCGCTCCGAGTGGGACGTGGTCGAAGACCTGCGCCTCGGCAGGTTGCAGCGCGTGTTGCCGCACATGGACATGCCGCCTGCCGATGTGGTCGCGCTTCTCGGCAAGCGTGGTGGCCGATCGGCCCGTGCGAATGTCTTCCTGTCGTTGCTGCAGGAGCGCCTGACCCCCGTGCCGTGGCGTTGCAGCTGATCCCCGCCATCGCGCAGTAGCCGCGGGAGCATACCGCCCGGTGTTAAGCCCCGACAGAACACAGAGTGAAGTGCGGATGGGCTCCCCGGCGCTGCAAGGCGCAACGATCATGGTGCTGTCCGTTCAACCGGGAAAACCCCATGACGCGCAAACAGCTTGTATTGCCGATCGCGCTCGCGATCGGCTTGTCCCCGGCCGCCCTTGCAGAGATCGCAACCGGCGGGCAGGCGAGTTCCATCGAGGAATTTGTCGTTACCGCGACGCGTCGCGAAGAGTCCCTGGCCAAGGTTCCGGTCAGCATCAGCGCCTACTCGCAGGCGCGCATGGACGCGCAGGGCATCAAGTCCATCGACGACATCGCGCGTTTCACGCCGGGCCTGACCTTCGCGCCCTCGTCTGACGGTCTGACCAGCTCCATCGCCATCCGCGGTGTCTCCTCGGGCGTTGGCGCCTCCACCACCGGCGTCTACATCGACGATACGCCGGTGCAGGTACGCTCCGGGACGGGGGTGGTCACCGAGAACATGTATCCGCAGGTCTTCGATCTCGAGCGCGTCGAGGTGCTGCGCGGGCCGCAGGGCACTTTGTTCGGCACCGGATCGATGGGCGGCACTGTGCGCTTCATCACGCCGGAGCCGAGCCTCGACACCTACTCCGGATACGCCCGCGCGGAGTACGGTGTTCTGGATGGTGGCGAACCCGGCAGTGAAATCGGCGCCTCGGGTGGCGGCCCGATCGTTCCCGGGAAATCGGCGTTCCGCGTGAGCGTCTTCTACTCGGATGCCGGCGGCTACGTGGACCGCGAGCCCTTCGATGGTTCCGGCAACACCGACAAGGACATCAACTCCGAAAAGACCACCGCGCTGCGTGCTGCACTCAAGTTCGCGATCGGCGAGGACATCACGGTGAAGCCCTCGGTCTTCTACCAGCGCAAACGCAGGAACGATGGCTATTACTGGGAGTCGCTCTCGGACGAAGACAATCAGGACTTCAGCACCGGCTGGGACCAGAAACAGCCCGGCACTGACAAGTTCACGCTGCCTTCGCTGAACATCAACTGGGCGCTCGGTGGCGCGGATCTGGTGATCAACAGTTCCTACCTCGATCGCGAGCTCGAGCGCGATTCGGACTACTCGACCTTCCTCTGGTTCGCGCTGGTGGGTGATCCCACCCCGACCGATCCGGTTGCGGATTACCGCGCCGTCTCGCAGGCCGGCGTGCGCCAGAAATCCTGGACGCACGAGCTGCGGCTGCAGTCCACCGACGAGAGCAGTGCGCTTACGTGGGTGGTGGGCGCGCTGTACCAGTCTTCGCGCCTGGAGACGGACCAGTACGTCACCGACCCCTTCCTGCCGCAGTTGTCGCTCGATGTCTACGGCGCGCCCATCGAGGACATCTTCGGTGTCGGGCTCGTCGATGGCATCTACAGCGCCACCATCGACCAGCGGGCCAAAGACGAGCAGAGCGCCTTGTTCGGGCAGATCGACTACGCGCTCTCCGATGCGCTCACGCTCACCGTGGGCGCGCGTGTCGCGCGGACCACGCTCGATTTCGATCGTGAATTCGGCGGACCCTTGCTTTGCGTGGACTGTGACGGATCGGTGGAGACCACGGGCGGCAAGACGCCCTCTGCCCATCCCTTCACGCCCAAGGTCGGACTGTCCTGGGAGCCCGACGAGAACAGCATGTACTACCTGTCTGCGGGCAAGGGCTTCCGCGTGGGTGGTGTGAACAACCCCTCCACGGCAACCGACCGCCCCGGCTGCCCGGGCGGGTTGCAATCACCCGACACCTACGACTCCGATGAGCTCTGGAGCTACGAGATCGGTGCGAAGAACCAGTTTGCCGACGGCCGCATCCGTACGCAGGCCGGTGTGTTCTACATCGACTGGAAAGACATCCAGCAATCGGTGTCGGCGAACGGCTGCTTCACCTCTTCGTACAAGGACAACCTCGGCAGCGCGGAAGTGAGCGGCTTCGATGTCTCGGCCGAATTCCTGCCGATGGACGGGCTCTCCATCGCGGTCTCCGGCGGCTACACGCGTGCCCGCTACTCCGAGACCGCATTCGGCGCACCGGCAAGCGGCACGGGCATCCGGGCCATCATCGCCGAGGACGGCGATTCGCTTGGTGTATCGCCGTGGAACGCCACCCTCTCGGGCGAGTACGAGTTCGTCGCCTGGGGGCAGCCTTCCTACGTCCGGCTCGACTACAGCTACACCGGCAAAGACAAGGACGACACCCCACAGCGCAACTCCGTGAGCTCCACCTATGATCCGGATTTGCGTGCCGATCCGGCGATCATCCGGCTCGATGCGAGACTCGGCATGCGCGTGGAGTCCTTCGACATCTCGCTCTTCTGCCGCAACCTCCTGAACGAGACGCCCTCGCTCGGCCGCATGCACGATGGCCTGGGAGATCCGCTCTTCTTTGCCGTCACCGTGAGGCCGCGTACGCTGGGCCTCACCGGCACTTACCGTTTCTGAGGGCACTCATGCTGCGCGGCGTATCGAGGGGCTGTTTCGCTGTTCTGGCACTGCTCGCGCAGCCGATGTTCGCAGAGGCTGATGCGGGCACCGGCGCGCCGCGCGCCCTCACGCAGCAGGGCCCTGTCGAAGGCGAGGCGTCGGGTACCGTGCTCGCGTTCCGCGGCATTCCCTATGCGGCGCCTCCGGTCGGTGAGCAGCGCTTTCGCGCACCGCAACCACCCGCGAAACGCGAGGGTGTGCTCTCCGCACTGGACATGGGCCCTGCCTGCCCGCAACTGATCGATGCCGACCTCACCGAGAACAACCACGCCATGATGGCGGAGGACTGTCTCTCGCTGAACGTCTGGACGCCCGGCACGGATACGCGCAAGCGTCCGGTGATGGTGTGGATCCACGGCGGTGCCTATGTCGTCGGTTCCGTGCGCAACACGGGTTATGACGGCGCAAGGCTCGCGGCGCGCGGAGACGTGGTGGTCGTGTCGATCAACTACCGCCTCGGTGCCTGGGGGTTCCTCGCGCTCGCTGACCACGGCAGCGCGTACGAGGGGAGCGCGAACGCCGGGCTTCTCGATCAGATCGCAGCCCTTCGTTGGGTGAAGCAGAACATTTCCGCGTTCGGGGGTGACCCCGGTAACGTCACGATTTTCGGCGAGTCGGCGGGTGCCTCCAGTGCGGGCGCACTGCTCTCGATGCCGCAAGCGGCGGGCCTGTTTGCGCGTGCGATCCTGCAGAGCGGGCTGCCGTCGAACCAGACACCGCAGGCCTACCCGCGCAGCAAACGCCTCGCCGCTGAGTTCCTCACGCTGCTGGGCGCGACATCGCCTGGGGAAATTGAGGGCCGGTCGATGCAGGACCTGCTGGACGCGCAAGACGCACTCTTCACCTCGCACAGCGACCTGGGCACCTTCGGCCCCGTCGTCGATGGCATCACGCTGAAAGAGCCGCCGTTCACGGTGGTGTCAGAGGGGCGGGGCAACCGCGTGCCGCTTCTCGTGGGCACCACGGGGGAGGAGATGCGTTACTTCACCTCGGTGTACGACATCGGTCTCGAACGAAAGCCACGGGCGCTCATGCAGGAGCAACTCAAGGCCGCTGCAGGCCCTCGCGCCACTGAGGTGCTGGCGACTTACGAAAAGCTGTATCCGGATTGGGGCGATGTCGCGGTGCAGATCGCCTCGGATGCCTTCCTGCGACTGCCCTCGATCCTGCTGGCCGAGGCGGTGACGGGCTTCCAGCCGGTGTACATGTACCTGTTCAGCTACCGCTCCACCTCGAGCTACAAGCGCTTCGGCTCGATGCACTCCATCGAGATACCTTTCGTTTTCGGCACCGTCGATCTGCCCGAAGTCATCGCGTATCTCGGCCGTTCGCCGCACCGTGCGGAGTTGTCGGCGCGGACCATGGACCACTGGGTGGCGTTTGCCCGTCAGGGGAACCCGGCACTGCCGGGAGGTTTGCAGTGGCCCCTCTACGACGCACAATCGAGGCAGACCATGGAACTCGGGCCGGAGTCCCGGCTGGTGAGCGACCCGCTGGGCGAACAGCGCCGTGCCTGGGGCGAGCAGTTGCCCAGCAAGGATTCGGCCTGGCAGCTCTTGCAGAAAAATCACTAGCGCCCTGCGCGCGACACGCAGGGCAAGTGGATGTCCGAGCCTGATGATGCGCTCCTGTTTCCGGGCTTCCGGTCCCATCGCGTGGCGGTATCGGCCGGTGTCTGGATAGACGCCCTGGTCGGTGGCAGTGGTCCGGCGTTGCTGCTGCTTCATGGCCACCCGCAAACGCGTGCGATGTGGCACAAGCTCGCGCCTGCACTCGTGCTCAGTCATACGCTCGTGATGCCGGATCTGCGCGGCTACGGCAGTTCCTCGAAACCGGCGGGTCTGCCGGACCACGCGAATTACGCCAAGCGCGAGATGGCGCTCGACCAGATCACGCTGATGCGTTCGCTGGGCTTCTCCACCTTCGACGTGCTTGCCCACGACCGTGGCGCGCGCGTTGCGCACCGGCTGGCGATGGATCATCCGGCCGCGGTGGGGCGCATGGTATTGCTCGACATCGCACCCACGCTGGCGATGTACGAACAGACCAGCTTCGAGTTCGCCACGGCGTATTGGCACTGGTTCCTGCTGATACAGCCCGCGCCACTGCCGGAGCGGCTGATCGAGGCCGATCCCGGCGCGTATCTGCGCGAGGTGATCGGGCGGCGCAGCGCAGGCCTCGCACCGTTTGCACCCGCTGCGCTCGATGCATACGAGCGCGCACTTTCCCGACCCCTTGCCGCGCACGGCATCTGCGAGGACTACCGCGCCTCTGCCGGCATCGACCTCGAGCACGATCGCGCAGACCGTGCAGCGGGCCGGATGCTCCAGACGCCGTTGCTGGTGTTGTGGGGAGAGCAGAGCGTGGTGCACAGGTGCTTCCGTCCGCTGGAAGAGTGGCAGCGTGTTGCTTCCGATGTGCAGGGCGAGGCGCTGCCCTGCGGGCATTACATCGCCGAAGAAGTGCCCGATATCCTGTTTCAGCGTGTGATGCCGTTTCTTGCAGCGGGCGCGGAAGGCGAGGTTGCACGCGCATGAGCGGCCGCAGCCTCTACCGCAAGATCGTCGATGCCCACACCGTGTCGGTGCTGGATGAGCAGCACGTGCTGCTGTTTTGCGATCTGCACCTGATGAACGAGTACACCAGCCCTCAGGCCTTTGCGGGGCTGCAGGCGGCTGGTCGTGGCGTGGCGATGCCCGGGCAGAACCTCGCCACCGTGAGTCATATCATCCCCACGCACGCGGTGTTTCCGCGTGTGATCCCTGAGCCGTCTTCCTCGCTGCAGGCGTGCAATCTCGCGGCCAACTGCGAGCGCCACGGCATCGCGCTGTTCGACACCAATGATCCGCTGCAGGGCATCGAGCACGTCATCGCACCCGAGCACGGCATGATCCGCCCCGGCATGGTGGTGATGTGTGGCGACAGCCATACCACCACGTATGGCGCGCTCGGGGCGCTGGGTTTCGGCATCGGCACTTCCGAGGTGGAGCACGTGCTCGCCACGCAGACGCTGGTGTACCGCAGGGCGCAGGAGATGCGTGTGCGCGTCGATGGCAGCCTGCCGCCGGGCAC
>JBILEG010000216.1:0-6051 GCA_044352225.1 Pseudomonadales bacterium
GAACGCGCAGCGCGGTCTCGCCGGGATCAGTTTCGGCAATCACCTGATACGCCGCGTGGTGAACGATCTGAAACAGGAACTCCCGGGGTTGCGGCAGTTCGCGACGCTCTCGCCGATTCCGGGCTTCACGCATTGGCTGCGCACGCTGCTCGCAGACCGGCCAGACCCCGGCGGCGAGGCGGGCCTCCACGAAGCCGAGCGCCAACTCCTGCAGGGCACCGCGCATGCCGACTGGCACAGGGATGCGCCGCTGGCCGCCGCCTTGCAGCCACTGCTCTTGCGGCTCTGCGCGCGCTATCTGAACGAGGTCGACCCGCGAAAACGCCGCGCCAGAGACCCCGTCGCACATTTCCATCTCGGCAACGGCGCGAGCATCGCGCGGCTGAACTGGATGGCAGACATCTCGGCAAAGGGGCTCTCGCAATCCTTCGGCATGATGGTGAATTACCTCTACGACCCGCGGGAGATAGACGCGAACAGCGAGAACTACTCGCGCAGCGCGCAGATCGCCTGCGCGCCGGCGTTGCGCGACAATCCGGGCCGCAGGCGCTGGCCATGGCAGGCACGCCAGGATGATGCAACCGCCCCGTGAACACTCCCCCGGAACCCTCATGAAAGCAGCCTGGTTCGAACGCTTCGGCGCCGCAGAAGACGTACTGATCACCGGCGAACTGCCCACGCCGGCACCAGCGTCCGGCGAGGTGCTGGTGCGTCTTCACGCAAGCTCTCCCAATCCCTCCGATGTGAAGAAACGTGCCGGCGCAGCACCGGGCTTGCTGGACGCAGGCTTCGTAGTGCCGCACAGCGACGGCGCCGGCGTCATCACAGCCGTCGGCGAAGGCGTCGATGCCGCACGCCTCGGCGAGCGCGTGTGGGTCTATCAGGCACAACACGGCAGACGTTTCGGCACGGCGGCCGAATACGTGGCCATCGATGCCAACCGTGCGGCCACGCTTCCCGCACAAGCAGAGTTCGCCGTGGGCGCCTGCCTGGGCATTCCCGCGATGACGGCCCACCGCACCGTGTTCGCCGATGGCCCCGTGAGCGGGCAGCGCGTGCTGGTCACCGGCGGTGCGGGGCGCGTGGGCTGGTACGCGATACAGTGGGCCGTGGCCGCAGGCGCGACGGTGATCACCACGGCATCCAATGCCGTGGACCGCGAAGCCTGCCTCGGGATCGGCGCACACGCCGTGGTCAATCACCGCGAAGCCGACTGGGGCAAACAAGTGCTCGAGGCCACCGGCGGCGCCCGCATCGACCGCGTGATCGATGTGGAGTTCGGTGCCAACCTTCCGCAGGTGCTGGAGTGCGTGCGCAGCAGCGGCACGCTGGTGAGCTACGGCTCGGTGCAGGTGCCGGAACCGGTGCTGCCCTTCCGTCGCATGATGTTCCTCGACCTGCTGATCCGGCTCGTGATCGTCTACGACATGCCAGAGAGCGCGAAGCAGGACGCGATCCGCGACATCAACGCCGCCCTCGCGGCAAACAGCCTGCGGCACCGCATCGCCGGGCGCTTTGCGCTCGCGGATATCGCCGCAAGCCACCGCCTGGTGGAATCCGGCACCGCGCGCGGCTGCGTGATCGTGGAGACGCCATGAACGCCGGGCGCCGCTTCCTCGCCACAGCGCTGCTTGCGCTTATCGCCGGCAGCACGCTCGCGGCCGCACCGGCCCCGCGCGTAGCGCTCGACGGCTTCACGATCCAGGGCATCGACACCGGCGACGGCGGTGGCGCCGCCTTCCTCGGGATTCCCTTCGCGGAGCCGCCCGTGGGCGCGCGTCGCTGGACCGCGCCATCAGCGTGGCAGCCGCGCAGCACCACACTCGATGCCACGCGCTTCGCACCCGGCTGCCTGCAGGACGAGCGCATGGTCGGCTGGTACCGCGATCTGGTGCGCGCCTTCGATGGCGACCCGGCGAGCGTGCCCGCGCCGTCCTTCAGCGAGGACTGCCTGTACCTGAACGTGTGGCGCCCGGACGCCTCGGGCGCGCCACTGCCCGTGCTCGTGTGGATTCACGGCGGCAGCAACAAGGGCGGCTGGAGCTCGGAGCCGAACTACGCGGGCAAAAAGCTCGCGCGCGAGGGGCTGGTGGTGGTGAGCATCGCCTACCGTCTCGGGGTATTCGGCTTCATGAGCCTGCCCGGCTTGCCGGAATCGAATTTCGCACTGCAGGACCAGATCGCGGCGCTGCGCTGGGTGCAGACGAACATCGCAGCCTTCGGCGGAGACGCCTCACGCGTCACGGTGGCGGGCGAATCCTCGGGCGCGAACAACATCGCTTATCTGCTGGCCTCGCCCGCTGCGCGTGGGCTTTTCCACCGCGCGGTCATGCAGAGCGGAGCCTCGGTTCTGAACGATCGCGGGAATGCCGACGAGGCGATGTCGCGCGGCAGCGCACTCGCGGCAGCACTCGGCCAAACCGGCCGCACACCCTCGCTGGATGCGCTGCGCGCCGTCGATGGCAAACGCCTCCTCACCACCGCAGCCACCGCCTACGCGGGCCATTACTTCGACCCTGTCATCGACGGCGTCACGGTGACGGAGCCACTCTCGGAATCCGTGACGAACGGGCGGCTTGCACCCGTACCGCTCCTGATCGGCACCAACGCCGACGAGTGGCGGATGTACCTCGAGCAGCCTCTCGACGAGGCCAGCTGGCTGAGCAAAAACGCCTCTGGCCGGGAAGACACCGTGCGCGCCGCACTGGCCGCCGATCAAGACCCCGCGCGGCGCATTGACCGCCTCGAGACCGCGCGCAACTTCAGCTGCAATTCGCTGCGCCTCGCGGGCGCGGTGGCCCGCGGCGGGCAACGCGCGTGGGTCTACCACTTCAGCCGCGTACGCGAGGGCATCGGCGGAGAGCGCCTGCGCGCCTACCACGGCGCGGAGATCCCCTATGTCTTCGGCACGCACGATGCCTGGCTGCCCACCAACGCGACAGACCTCGCCCTCTCCGGCGCGATGATCGGCTACTGGAGCCGCTTCGCGCGTACCGGCGACCCGAACAGCGAATCCGCGCCGCGCTGGCCGCAGTGGTCCGCGGATCGCCCGCAGGCAATGGCACTGGGCAACACCGTGGGCGCAGCCGCACATCCGGAACTGTCGCTCTGCACCGCCCTCATGCCAGACTCCGGCCCCCGATAACACCCACAACCGGGAACACCCATGGAAAGCCCTCGCATCGATCCCGTCATGTTCGGCGTCGCCTTCGCGATCGTCGTGTGTGCGGCCGGGCCGATCCTGCTCTCGCCACATGAGGCGGGCGAGATCATCGTCGCGACCTACGACTGGATCGCGAACACGCTGGGGCTGGTGTACCAGTGGGGCGTTTACGGGATCATCGGCTTTCTGGGCTGGCTCGCGTTCGGGCCACACGGCCATCGCCGCCTCGGCAAACCGGAAGACCGGCCCGACTTCGCCACCCACAGCTGGATCGCGATGCTCTTCTGCGCGGGCGTGGGCGCAGCGCTGATCTACTGGGCCACCATCGAGTGGACCTACTACATCGACAAACCGCCGTTCGGCGCCGCACCGGGCAGCCCCGAGGCCATCTCCTGGGCCACCTCCTACGGGATCTTCCACTGGGGCCCCGTAGCGTGGGCGATCTACGCGCTGCCCACGGTGGCAATTGCCTGGGAGTACTACACGCGGGGCGTGCCCTACCTGCGCCTGAGCACAGCCTGCCACACGCTCTTCGGCGGACGTGGCGAGCAATCCGCGCCGGCGCGTGCGCTGGACAGCATCTTCATGCTCGCGCTGCTCATGGGTGCGGGCACCTCGATCGGGCTCTCTGTGCCCATGATTTCGGCCTCGCTGGCAGATGCGCTGGGTATCACGCGCACGCTGGCGCTGGACATCGGCACGGTGGGCTGCTGCGTGGTGCTGCTGGCGCTCGCCGCCTGGGCAGGGCTCTCGAAAGGCATTGCGCGCGTGGCCGAAATCAACGTCTCGGTGGCGCTGGGGTTACTGCTGCTGGTGCTGATCGCAGGGCCCACGCTGTTCATCCTGCGCACCGGCACCGAGAGCATCGGCTTCATGCTGCAGAACATGATGCGCATGCTGACCTACACCGACCCGGTGGGGCGCACGGGTTTCGTCGAGGACTGGACGATCTTCTACTGGGCCTGGTGGATTGCCTACGGACCTTTCGTGGGGCTCTTCGTGGCGCGCGTTTCGCGCGGGCGCACGCTGCGGGAACTGATCGTCTCGATGTCGGTGTTCGGGAGTCTGGGGTCGGCGGCGTTCTACGTGGTACTGGGGAATTACGCGCTGTGGCTCGACCTGAACGCCATCCTCCCCGTGCGCGAGATCCTGCGCACGCAGGACCCTGCAGAGGCCATCTCCGCCGTGATCGGCACGCTGCCGATGGGGCGTGTGGCGCAGTTCATCTTCGGGGCCATGGCGATCGTGTTCATCGCCGCGACCTACAACTCCAAGGTCTACGCACTTGCCGCCTGCACCACGCAGAAACTGCCCGCAGGCCAGGACCCGGCCCGCTGGAACCGCATGTTCTGGGCGGTCGGGCTTGGCATGCTGCCAATCGCGCTGATGGCGGTGGAGGGTGGCATCAAGGTGGCCAAGTCGGCGGTGCTGGTGGCCTCGCTGCCGCTGCTGGTGGTCTCGCTGCTCATGTGCATGAACCTGCGCAAGAGCCTGAAACAGGTGGTGGCTGAGGAAGCTGCCGCTCCCTGAACGTGCGCGGGCGGCAGATCGCCGCCCTTCGCTCCCAGGCCCCGTTGCCGGGGCCAGATCGCTCAGCTCTGCAGCAGCTCGGGGTGCCGCGCCGCCACCATGCGCCGCACGCCCTCTTTCCACGGCACGTGGCAGAGCCCGGCGAGTTGCTGGCGGCGCGTCGGGTCGATCAGGGAGTGCTGGATGCCTTCGGGGGATTCAGGCATGGGCACCTCGCGGCCCGCGAGTTCACCGAGGAACCTGACCATATCGCGCAGGTCCACCGCCTCGTCCCCACCCCAGTTAGTGATGGTTGCCGGCACCGATGCTGCCGCCAGCAGACCCGGTACGTGGGCCAGAATGTCGTCATCGTGGATGGGCGACAGGATCGACGCGCGGCCCGGGAACATGGGCACCGGATATCCGGCGAGGATCGCGTCCAGCAGCAGCGCGGGCAAACCACCGTTGTCGCCATAGGCCGCGTTCATGCGGGCGATGGTGGTCGGCAGTCCGTAGGCCTGCGCTGCGAACTTGGCGACGGCCTCCTGCGCGATCTTGGAGATGCAATAGGTGGGCGAGTACGGCTGGCTGCTGCCACCCAGCGGATCGGTCTCGAGGATGGGGTGCGTCGGATCCTCTGCCGGCAGGTAAACGCCGGTGGTCGACATCACCAGACACGCCTTGGCATCGCGGAAGCGGCGCATCAGGTTGCCCGTACCCTCGGCGTTCACGCGCATGGTAGCGTCGAAATCCATGCCCGGCGGGATCACCGCAGCGAGGTGAAGCAGGTAATCGAAATGCTCGGGCAGCTCCTCCCAATGGGGATCTGCAAGGTCGACGGTGCGCGCCTGGATACCGGCGCGCTCCACCCGCTCACGCGTGGCGGCATCGCCGAAGCGGGCAATGCCCCAGACCTCGTTGTCCCTGGCGAGAGCGCTCGCCAGGGGGAAAGCGATCTGGCCGGCAGGGCCGGTTACAAGGATGCGGTGGCCGCGAAGTGCAATCATGTCGAGTCTCCTCCCAGGGGGCTGCAGCATAAGCCCCTTAACCTGCGCCTGCGAAGCAGGCAACATGCGTTCAGACAGTCGACCGGGGCCATGATCATGTCCACACAGATCCACACCACCCTGCGCATCAACCTGACGGGCCCCGCCCCCGCAGGAGAGACCGACGGCGAACGCCTGCGCAGCGCGGTCGAGATGGCCGTCTTCGCCGAGCGGCATGGCTTCTCGATCGTGAACGTCGAGGAGCATCACTGCGCCGAGGTGGGCTGGCTTTCCTCTCCGCTGGTGCTGGCAGGCGTGATCGCCGGCCGCACCGAGCGCATCCGTATCCGGGCATGCGCCCTGCTGATCCCGCTCTACGACCCGCTGCGCCTT
>JBILEG010000217.1:0-6039 GCA_044352225.1 Pseudomonadales bacterium
AAAGAGACTACCGCCACAAATACGACGCTGAACCCCGTCGCGTAAAACAGGCCCTGTGCCGCCATACCCACCGACATCCCGGTTGCCTGGATAATCGCGAGCGCGAGAGTGCCATAACGCGTGTACTGGGATATTTTCCGCCTGCCGGCTTCGCCCTCTTTCTTCAGTTGCTCCAACTGAGGGACCACCGTAGACATCAGCTGCACAATGATGGAAGCAGAGATGTAAGGCATCACACCCAGCGCCATTACGCTCATCCGCTCGAGCGCACCACCAGAGAACATGTTGAACAGCCCGACGATCGTTCCCTGCGTCTGGTTGAACAATAGCTTGAGCTGGTCCGGATTGATCCCCGGGACAGGTATGTGAGTGCCAATGCGGTAGACGACGATTCCCAGAAACAGGAAGCGAAGACGAGCCCAGAGCTCGCTAAGCCCTGCCTGATTCGTCGCGCCGACCGGCAATCTGGCCATCAATCCTCTACCTTGCCGCCTGCTGCTTCAATGGCCGCACGAGCACCTTTGGTCACTGCCACGCCCTTGAGGTGCAGCGCACGTGTCAGGGATCCCGACAGGAAAACGCGTACCCGATCGATGTTGCGCGCGACCACGTTGGAGGCCTTGAGCGTATCAAGGTCGACTACGTCGCCCGCGACCTTGTCGAGTTCGGAGAGCCGCAACTGAGCAGTAACCCGGGCCATCGCGGAGGTGAAGCCGTATTTCGGCAAACGCTGCTGGATGGGCATTTGACCGCCCTCGAAACCAGGACGTACGTTGCCACTCTTTCGAGCACGCTGTCCTTTGTGGCCGCGCCCCGCCGTCTTGCCAAGTCCACTGCCACCACCGCGGCCTACGCGGGTGCGGGGTTTACGGCTGCCGGGAGCCGGCGCCAAGGTGTTGAGTCGCATGTTCTCGCCGCTCATTGCGCGCCACCCTCGACCTTCAGCATGTAGCTGACCTTGTTGATCATCCCGCGTACTGCGGCTGAATCCTGAACCTCGACCGCGTGGCCGATGCGCCGCAGGCCAAGGCCGCGAACGCAAGCCTTGTGGCTCTCGAGTCGGCCAGCGGTGCTCTTCAGCAGCGTGACCTTCAGCATGTTGCTCATGACTTCTCTCCAGATTCCGGACGCATCAACCGAGGATGTCGGAGACGGTCTTGCCTCGCTTGGCCGCCACTTCCTCCGGGGAGCGAAGCGACTTCAGCGCTGCGAAAGTTGCTCTCACGACGTTCACCGGGTTGGTGGAGCCGTAGCACTTCGCCAGAACGTTGTGGACACCCGCGATCTCCAGGACGGCGCGCATCGCGCCACCGGCAATGACGCCAGTACCCTCGGAGGCCGGCTGCATATAGACCTTGGAAGCACCGTGCCGGGCACGCACCGGGTACTGGATAGTTCCCCTGTCGACTTCCACGTGAATCATGTTCCGCCGTGCCGCGTCCATTGCCTTCTGGATTGCGGCCGGCACTTCGCGGGCTTTGCCGCGACCGAAACCGACTCGGCCCTTGCCATCGCCGACCACAGTGAGTGCAGTGAAGGCGAAAATACGCCCCCCTTTCACCACCTTGGCGACGCGGTTGACCTGTACGAGCTTCTCTTGGAAGCCCTCGTTACCGCCTGAATCCTGCTGCTCGAACGCCATGTATTTACCCTAGAATTCCAGTCCGCCTTCGCGCGCTGCATCAGCCAGCGCCTTGACCCGCCCGTGATACCGGAAGCCGCTACGATCGAACGCGACGCGCGTCACACCCGCGGCCTTCGCACGCTCGGCTATCAGGCGCCCGACGCTGGCTGCCGCGTCCGAGTTCCCGGTCTTGCCGTCGCGCAGGCTGCCGTCGAGCGTCGAAGCGCTCGCGAGAACCGTGTCGCCAGATGCTGATATGACCTGTGCGTAGATGTGACGGGGTGTACGGTGCACGCAAAGGCGCACTGCTCCCAGTTGCTTCATTCTGAACCGCCCGCTCTTCGCGCGGCGACGCCGTCCGTCCTGCTTTTCGCTCATGTGCTTGCCCTACTTCTTCTTCGCTTCCTTGCGGAGAACCTGTTCATCGGAATAACGGATGCCCTTGCCCTTGTAAGGTTCTGGCGGCCGGTATGCACGGATATCAGCCGCAACCTGCCCGAGAAGGCGCTTATCGGAACCTTTCAGAACGATATCGGTCTGCGTCGGCGTCTCGGCAGTAATGCCTGCCGGCAGCACATATTCGACCGGGTGCGAAAACCCCAGGGTCAGCGTCACGCTGCCCGGTTTTGCAGCCGCTCTGTAGCCGACGCCCACGAGTTGAAGCTTGCGCTCAAACCCCTGACTTACGCCCGTGACCATATTTCCCACGAGAACGCGGGCGGTGCCGGCCTGCGCATCGTCTGCCAGGGTGTTGGGTTCGAACCGCAACTCATTGTCGGCTTGCGTGACCTTCACGCCCGCGTGGACAGTGAGGGAGAGCGTGCCCTTGCCGCCTTTCACCGTGACTGTGTTGCCTTCCAGCGTCACATCGACGCCCGCCGGCAGGGTCACTGGTTTTTTCGCCACTCTCGACATGATTCCACCTGTCGCTGATTTACTGCGATCCTTTAAGGATCAGAACACCGTGCAAAGAACTTCACCACCAACGCCAGCAGCGCGCGCCGCTCGGTCTGTCATGACGCCGCGGCTGGTTGATATGATCGCAATGCCAAGGCCAGCACGTACTTTCGGGAGTTCGTCCTTGCCGGCGTAGTGCCGCAGGCCCGAACGGCTCATCCGGTGGATCTCAGAGATCACCGGCTTGCCTTCGTAATACTTGAGGGTGACATCGAGAACGGGCTTTCCGTCCTCGGCAGCCACCTTGTAACCGGCAACGTAGCCTTCATCACGGAGGACGCGAACGATAGCGATCTTCTTCGTGGAAGAGGGCATCTTCACGTTGGCCTTGCCGCGCGCTTGGGCGTTGCGGATGCGGCTCAACATGTCCGCAATAGGGTCCTGCATGCTCATCTGGATTCCTCGCGCTTACCAGCTTGACTTGACGAGGCCGGGCACATCGCCCCGCATCGCAGCCTCACGCAATTTGTTCCGCCCGAGCCCGAAGCGACGGTAGACACCGTGGGGGCGGCCCGTAAGCTCGCAACGGGAATGCATACGAACGGGGCTGGCATCACGCGGCAGCTTCTGCAGCGCCACCTGGGCGTCCCAGCGCTGCTCGTCGGTTGCTTTCGGGTCGCGGATGATTGCACGGATCGCCGCACGCTTCTTCGCGTATTTGGCGACGGTGCGCTTACGACGCTTTTCGCGCTCGACCATGCTCGTCTTGGCCATGTGTACTCAGCCCCTGAAAGGAAAGTTGAAGGCACGCAGCAGTGCGCGAGCCTCATCATCTGTTTGGGCGGTCGTGGCTATGGAGATATCCATGCCGCGGAGCGCATCGATCTTGTCGTAATCAATCTCTGGGAAGATGATCTGCTCGGTCACACCCATCGAAAAATTGCCGCGCCCGTCGAAGCTCTTCGCACTGATGCCTCGGAAGTCACGGATACGCGGTATCGCGATGCCAATCAGGCGCTCGAGAAACTCGTACATGCGTTCACGACGCAGCGTTACCTTGCATCCAACCGGCCAACCCTCGCGAATCTTGAACCCTGCGATGGACTTGCGCGCTTTTGTGGACACCGGCTTCTGGCCCGTGATGGCGGTGAGATCATTGATGGCGTTGTCGAGGATTTTCTTATCGCCGACAGCTTCACCCACGCCCATGTTGAGCGTGATCTTCGTGATCTTGGGCACCTGCATGATGCTGCTGTACCCGAACTCCTGCATGAGTTTGGGCACGACTTCGGTCTTGTAGTGCTGTTTGAGAGTTGCCATTTGACTTACCCGTCGATCGATTCGCCGCTGGAGCGGAATACGCGTACTTTCTTGCCGTCGGCGAGAACCTTGTAACCAACCCTGTCGGCTTTTCCGGTAGCCGGGTTAACGAGGGCCACATTCGAGAGATGAAGCGATGCTTCCTTCTCGACAATGCCCCCCGCGATACCCGCCTGGGGGTTGGCTTTGGTGTGGCGCTTCACCATGTTGATACCGGAAACCGTCACGCGGGCATCATCGAGCACGCGAAGGACCTTGCCCCGCTTGCCTTTGTCGCGCCCGGTGATGACGATCACCTCGTCGTTACGCTTGATCTTTGCCATTATCCTGCCCTTGTACCGCCGACTCTCAGAGCACTTCCGGAGCGAGCGAAATGATCCGCATGAACTTCTCGGTGCGGAGCTCGCGGGTCACGGGCCCGAAAATACGGGTACCGATAGGGGCGAGCTGGTTGTTGAGAAGCACGGCCGCGTTGTCGTCGAAACGAATGATCGAGCCATCTGGACGACGAACGCCTTTGCGAGTTCGAACGACCACCGCGTTCATGACTTGACCCTTCTTGACCCGACCACGCGGGATGGCATCTTTGACGGTGACCTTTATCACGTCACCCACGCGCGCATAGCGACGATGGGAGCCGCCAAGCACCTTTATGCACATCACACGACGCGCGCCACTGTTGTCTGCCACGTCTAGATAGGATTCGGTCTGGATCATCGCCTGTTACCTGTTTGCACGCCGCGCTTTCGTTGGTTCGACTACCGTCACGCGCCGACACGCACGGGGCGTTCGTCAACGCTGACGAGAGTCCACGTCTTGGTGCGGGACAGCGGGCGCGTCTCGCGCACGGTCACCAGATCACCGATGCGGCACTCGTTTTTCTCGTCGTGCGCATGAACCTTGGACGAACGGGTCAGGTACTTCCCATACATCGGATGCTTGACGCGCCGCTCGATCAACACGGTAATCGTCTTGTCCATCTTGTCGCTGACGACACGGCCACTCAGGATTCGGCCGGTCTTGCTCATCTCGGTCATGCTCAGTTACCTGCCTTTTCCCGGAGGATGGTCTTCACGCGAGCGACGTCCCGGCGCTGTGCGCGCAGGAGGTGCGTCTGGCCTAATTGGCCGGTGGCCTTCTGCATCCGGAGCTTGAATCCGGCTTCGAGAAGCCGGAGGAGTTCCTTGTTCAAATCTTCGACGGACTTGCCGCGCAGTTCCTGGATGTCCATCACATCACCGTCCTCTTCACGAATACCGTCGGGATAGGCAGTTTCGCGGCTGCCAGTGCCAGCGCTTCGCGGGCGAGTTCTTCGGAAACGCCCTCAACCTCATAAAGCACTTTGCCAGGCTGAATCTGGGCTACCCAATACTCCACGCTGCCTTTGCCCGCGCCCATGCGGACCTCCAACGGTTTCTTGGAAATCGGTTTGTCGGGAAAAACCCGAATCCAGATCTTCCCGCCACGCTTGATGTGACGGGTCAGGGCACGCCGGGCCGCCTCGATCTGGCGCGCCGTAAGACGTCCCCGATCCGTGGTCTTCAGGCCGTACTCACCGAAGCTCACCTTGGAGCCACGGAGGGCAAGACCGCGGTTGCGGCCCTTCATCTGCTTGCGGAATTTAGTGCGCTTCGGCTGCAGCATCGTCGATAGCTCTCAGTGAGTCGCGCGGTCTTTACCTGACCGCGACCTGGGCGTCGGCGCCCTTGCCAATGATCTCGCCCTTGAACACCCACACCTTCACGCCGATGACGCCGTAGGTGGTGTTTGCCTCGTGGGTCGCGTAGTCGATATCTGCCCGGAGGGTGTGCAGCGGGACTCGGCCCTCGCGATACCATTCCGTACGGGCGATTTCTGCGCCCCCCAGACGGCCGCTGACCTGCACCTTCACCCCTTCAGCGCCGGCGCGCATCGCATTCTGGACAACGCGCTTCATTGCGCGCCGGAACATGACGCGCCGCTCCAACTGCTGGGCAACGCCCTGCGCCAGAAGTTTTGCATCGAGGTCGGGCTTCCGTATTTCCTCGATGTTGATCTGGACGGGCACTCCCATCCGCTGGGTCAAGTCTTTGCGAAGACGATCGACGTCTTCGCCTTTCTTGCCGATCACAATCCCCGGGCGCGCCGTGTGGACAATAATCCTCGCCGTCTGGGCCAGACGCTCGATGACGACGCGACTCACCGAGGCGTTAGCCAGG
>JBILEG010000218.1:0-6032 GCA_044352225.1 Pseudomonadales bacterium
CTGGGGCGCCCCGCCGCCGGCCCCGCGCCCTGCACCCAGCCGCCGGCCACCGGCGCACACCAGGCGCACGTGATACATCACAACCGCTCGATGATCGTCACGTTGGCCTGCCCACCACCCTCGCACATCGTCTGCAGCCCATACCGCCCACCCGTGCGCTCGAGCTCGTGCAGCAGCGTGGTCATCAGCTTCGCGCCAGAGGCACCCAGCGGATGCCCCAGCGCGATCGCGCCCCCGTTCACGTTGGTGCGCTCGTGCGAGTAACCGGTTTCCTTGAGCCAGGCCATCGCCACCGAGGCGAAGGCCTCGTTGATCTCGACCAGATCGATGTCATCGATCTTCATGCCCGCTTTCTTCAGCGCGTGAGCGGTGGCCGCGATAGGCGCGGTGAGATGCCAGATCGGGTCATCGGCGCGGACGCTCAGGTGGTGGATGCGCGCGCGGGGCATGAGGCCGTAGCGCTTCAGCGCCGCTTCCGACACCACCAGCACCGCGGCCGCGGCATCGCAGGTGGAACTGGAGACCGCCGCCGTGATGCCCGGATATGTCGGGTCAACGGGGAGCAGCGTGGCCATCTTCTCGAGCGTGCTGGCGCGCGCCGTTTCGTCCATACGGAACACGGTGCCGTCGGGCAACGTGTAGGGGACCACTTCGCGATCGAAGCGGCCCTCCGCAATCGCTTTCAGCGCGCGGTCGTGGCTTTCCTTCGCGAAAACTTCCATCGCCTCGCGGCTGATGCCCCAATGGTCGGCGATGCGCTGCGCCGCATAGAACTGGTTCACCGGCGCATTGCCGAAGCGTTTCTGCCAGCCCAGGCTCTCGGCGAAGGGAGTGGTGAAGCCGAGCGGTTGACCGGCGAGCATGGCCGAGGAAATCGGGATGCTGCTCATCGTCTGCACGCCACCTGCCAGCACTACATCCTGCGTGCCGCTCATGACGGCCTGCGCAGCGAAGTGCACCGCCTGCTGCGAGCTGCCGCACTGCCTGTCGACCGTGGTGCCGGGCACCGAGAGCGGCATGCCAGCGGCAAGCCACGCAGTCCGGGCGATGTCGCCCGCGAGCGCGCCGATGGTGTCGACGCAGCCGAAGACCACGTCGTCGTAGTCCTCGGTGGGGATCGCATTGCGCCCGCCGATGGCGCTGATCACGTGCGCGCCCAGATCAGCGCCGTGCACGGCTGCGAGCGAGCCCTTGCGCTTGCCGGTGGGCGAGCGCAACGCATCTACGATGTAGGCTTCTGCCATGGGTTGTTTCTCCGTTCAGAACGTGGTGCCGGGGCCGATCGCGGCGCCCTCGGCGAGGACGGCATCTGTCACGCGCAGCTTGTGGAAGGCGCGGTCGCCCCATGCGGATTCGAGCACCCACGCGCGCTTCGCGAAGATGTGTACATCCACTTCCCACGTGTAGCCCATCGCACCGTGCACCTGGATGCTGTTGCGCGCGGCGAGCGCTGCGGCCTCGCAGGCCACGAGCTTGGCGTGCGAGACGGCGAGCGATGCGCGCGAGGTGCCGCGCGCGATCTCGCTCGCGGCGCGCTGCACGGGTGCCTTGGCATACTCGAGTTTGACGGCGACGTTCGCCATCAGGTGCTGCACGGCCTGGAAGGAGCCCACCACCTGCCCGAACTGCTTGCGGTCGCGCGTGTACGAAACCGACAGATCGATCAGGCGCTGCGCGACGCCGAGCGCCTGCGCGGCTGCGGCAAGTGCGCCGCGGTCGAGCGCGGACGCGAGCAACTGCCGCGCCTTGTCGCCCGAGGCGAGCACGCTGCCTGCGCCGGGCGCGGACTCCACACGGAACAGACGCCGCGAGGGATCGAGGCTCTCGTTCGCGGTGATCGACACGGCCTGGCGCGGGACCGCAAGGATGGCGTCGCCTTGCGGCAACAGCAGCAGGTCGGCCACGTGCGCATCGGCGATCAGCGGGTTCACGGAATGGCCTACGGCGATACGCGCCGTACCCTCGGCGATACGCGGCAGCCACTCGGCGGAGAGCGCGGCGTTACCGGCATCACGCAGCATCGCCGCGCCGATCAGCGCGGTGTCGATCAGCGGCTCGGGCAGCGCGACATGCCCGCAGGCCTCGGCGATCGAGACCATCTCGATGTCGCCCAGCCCCAGGCCTCCATGCTCCTCGGGCACGAGCAATCCGGTGAGACCCAGACCCGCGAGTTGCGCCCAGAGTGCCTCGTCGCGACCCGTGGTTGTGTCCCAGAGCGCGCGCAGACGCTCGGTGGTGAGTTCTGCACGAAGGAACTCGCGCGCGCCCTCGGCGAGCAGTTGCTGGTCTTCGGTGAAACGGAAATCCATGTGTGCTGTGCTCCCGCTCAGGCGCGCGGCATGCCCAGCATGCGCTGGGCGATGATGTTGCGCTGGATCTCGTTGGTGCCGGCGTAGATCGAGCCCGACTGCGAGAACAGGAAACCGTCGAGCCAGTTGCCCACCTCGCCCGCATCCGGGGCGTGCGGCCAGAGCTCGGCGCGCGCGCCGAGGATGGACAGCGCCGTCTCGTGCATGCGCTGGTCGAGCTCGGACCAGAAGATCTTGTTGGTGCTCGCTTCGTCAGCGATCTTGCCGCCGTTCAGCAGGCGACAGGCTGTCTGGTAGGTGGTGAGGCAGTAGGCCTCGGCGTCCATCCACGCTCGGATCACGGCATCGCGCACGGTGGGGTCGCGGTCGGCGCTCTCGCGATTCGCCTTGTAGAGCTCCACCAATCGTGCAGCCGTTTGCTGGAAGCGTGCGGGGCTGCGCAGCATCAGTCCACGCTCGAAGCCGGCCGTGGCCATCGCCACTTTCCAGCCCTTGCCCTCATCGCCGAGCAGACAATCTGCAGGCACGCGCACCTCGTCGAAGAAGATCTCGGCGAAACCCGGAAGTCCGTCGAGCTGCGGAATCGGACGCACCGTGATGCCCGGTGTCTTCATCGGCACGAGGATGAAGCTCAGGCCGTGATGACGCTCGGAAGCCGGATCGGTGCGGAACATGCCGAAGCACCAGTCGGCCCAGACGGCGCGCGTCGACCAGGTCTTCTGGCCGTTGATGACGTAATGATCCCCGTCGCGGCGCGCGGTCGTGCGGATCGCGGCCATGTCGGAGCCCGCGCCGGGTTCCGACCAGCCCTGGCACCAGACGTCTTCGCCGGTGGCCATGCGTGGCAGGAAGCGCGCTTTCTGTTCCGCGGTACCGTACTCCATCAGCGTGGGGCCAAGCAGGAAGATGCCGTTCTGGTTCACACGCAGCGGAGCGCCCGCGCGCCAGTACTCTTCCTCGAAGATCAGCCACTCGACGAGATCCGCGCCACGCCCACCCAGATCTTCCGGCCAGGTCACCATTCCCCAGCGGCCGCCGTTCAGCTTCGCTTCCCACTCGCGGTGCTGCTGAAAGCCTTCTTCGGTGTCGAAGCTCTTGAGCGGCGCCGACGGTACGTTCGCGGCAAGCCACGCACGCACGTCGGCGCGAAAGGCGTTCTGCTTGTCTGTGTACTCGAGGTTCATCTCTGCGTTGTCCTCGTTACGTCCGTTCTGTTCGTTTGTGTGCGGGGCGGTTGCGCGTCAGGCCCACACTGCTCGGCGTCTACGTGAGAGACGAGGCTCGTCACGCCCGCACTGCTCGGCGTCTACGTGAGAGGCGAGGCTCGTCACGCCCGCACTGCTCGGCGTCTGTGTGCGGGGGGCAGATGACGCTCCGCTACCGGCGCTGGGTACATCCATGTACCGCGCCTACCGACATTCGCGGAATCGCTCCCGGCGATTCCACGAATGTAGGCGCGCTCCGCATCACCTGCCCCCCGCACACAGCCACCTCTTGCCATCGAAAAACCTGTCATCCCGCTTCGATCAATCCGCGCGAATCGGCCTCGATCGCTGTGCACTACCCGGCCAAATTCAATCGGGATAAGACGAGCAGAGCATTCTGCGCCGCCAATCCATCACCGCGTTCTGCCGAAGCATGTTCCACGAATCTCTGCTCCGCCCGCACCGCCGGGACGGGGAGGGCGTGAGCGCGCGTGCATTTAGAAAATCGCCGGGAGCGATTTTCTAAATGCTCGTAGGCGCTGCACATGGACGTGCCAAGCGCCGGTAGCGAACGCCCTCCCCGTCCCGGCGGTGCGGGCGGCACTTCGTCTCCGACGCTACGCCTGAAGTACGGCACAGAGCCAATCAGAACTTCGCATCCCGCTTCTGCACGAAGGCATCCCGCGCTTCCTGCGAATCTTTCATGGTGTAGGCCTCGAGCGTCAGCCCCTGCTCGGTGCGGTACTTGTGCTCGAGATCACCGTCCTCGATGTTCGTGAGTGCTTCCTTGGCGAGACGGATCATCGCGGGGCTCTTGGCCGCGATCTTCGCAGCGATCTCGCGTGCGGCGGCGCGCAGTTGATCGCGCGGCACGACTTTCTCGATGGCGCCCAGACGGTAGCCCTCGGCGGCGTCGATCATCTCGCCGGTGAAGTACATGTAGCGCACCTTCTGCACGGGGAAGAGCCGCTGCAGGTGGGCGCCGCCACCCATGGCGCCGCGGTCAACCTCGGGCACACCGAAGCGCGCGCACTCGGAGGCGACGACGATGTCTGCTGCGCCGCAGATGCCGATACCGCCCCCGAGTACGAAGCCATGCACCGCGGCGATCACCGGTTTGGGGTTCAGGTGCACCGCACGGAAGGTGTCGTAGTTGCCCTTGTTCACGCCCACGATGAGCGAGCGGTCGCCGGCGAGTTCCTTGATGTCGACACCGGCGCAGAAACCGCGGCCTTCGGCCGTGATGATGATCACGCGGGCGTCGTCGTTCTGGCCGAGTGCGTCGAGTTCGGCGGCGATGGCGGCCCAGCCGGCGCTGTTGAAGGCGTTGACGGGAGGATGGTTGAAGACCATCTCGGCGATGCCGTCTTCGATGGTGACGGTGAAGGGTTTGCTCATGGATGGCGATTCCTGTGTTCGGGTTGTTGTGTCGTTGCCCTCGCCCTTGCGGGGTCGCGGGCATGGCCCGCTCCTACATCATCCGGGCGCGGGCGGCGAGTTCGCGCAGGCACTCCTCGGCTTCCAGTGCAATGCGCGCGACCAGCTCGGCGCAGGTGGGCAGATCGGTGATCACGCCCGCCACCTGCCCGCCAGGCAGCACACCCTCTTCCGGATGCCCCTCGACCATCGCGCGCTGTATCACCATCGGCGCGTTCGCCGACATGATCGCCTGCGCCAGCGTGAGGCCGTCTTCGCTGCGCATGCGCAGCCCGCTCTGCAGCAGGCTGAACAGGCTCGCACCCGTGTACTTGCTGTAGGCAAGGCCGCTGCTGATCGCGAGCAGCAGCTTGCGCAGCGGCCCTGCGCGCTCCAACTGACCCAGCATCTCGTTCATCACCATGCGCTGCGGCATGCCGTCGATCGCGCGGGAAATGATGATGTCTGCGGGATTGCCGCAGGCCACGTAGCGCTCCTTGGTGGCGGAGGGCACGGGGCTCTCCGCCGTCATCAGGAAGCGCGTGCCCATCGCAATGCCGGACGCGCCGAAGGCCATCGCAGCCACCAGCCCGCGACCGTCCTTGAAACCGCCCGCGCCCACCACCGGCACCTTCACGCGCCGCACCACCTCGGGCAGCAGCAGCGTGGTGGGCACGGAGCCGGTGTGACCACCGCCTTCCCCGCCCTGCACCGTCACCACATCGGCGCCCATTTCCACGGCTTTCAGCGCGTGTTTCACGGCGCCCACGGTGGGCATGCAGACCACGCCCGCGTCCTTCAGCTTCTTCACCGTGGCCTTGTCGGGCGAGCGGCTGTAGCTCACGGCGCGCACGCCGTGTTTGACGACGAGATCGACGATGGCAGCCGCGTTGGGCTGGTACATGTGGAAGTTCACGCCGAAGGGGGCGCTAGTGAGTTCCTTGGTGCGCAGGATGTCGCGCTCCATTTCCTCCGGCGGGATCGTGGCGCCCGCCAGGAAGCCGAAACCGCCCGCGTTGCAGGTGCCGGCGACCAGATTCGGGTCCGCGACCCAACCCATCGCCGTCTGCACGATGGGAAATCGGCAGCCCAGCAATTCCGT
>JBILEG010000219.1:0-6011 GCA_044352225.1 Pseudomonadales bacterium
GCATCGCCGCTGCCATCGCAGCGCGCCATGAGGGCATCGCCTGTACGGTTTTCGAGAAAAACCCCGGTCTGGGCGGCGTGTGGTGGCAAAACCGCTATCCGGGCGTGGGCGTCGACACCCCGAGCGAGTACTACTCGTTTTCCTTCGAGGTGAACCCGGAGTGGACGCACGCCTTCCCCGAGGGCGCGCAGTATCTCGATTACCTCGAACGCGTCGCGCGCAAGTACGGGGTGATGGACAGCATCGTCTTCGATAGCGACGTGCGGGAGTTGCGCTGGGACGAGGCAGCGGCGCGCTGGACGATCGTGCTGGAGCGCGGGGGGAAACGCGAAGAGCACCATGCCAACGCCGTGATCACCGCCGCGGGCTATCTCACGCGGGCGCAGTTCCCCGATGTGCCGGGGCGCGAGCGCTTCTCCGGGCCCTCGTTCCATTCAGCTGAATGGCAAGGTGACTGTGATCTGACCGGCCAGCGGATAGGCGTGGTGGGCACGGGCTGCACGAGCGTGCAGATCGTGGACGCGCTGATCGATCAGGTGGGCTCGCTCACGCTCTTCCAGCGCCAGCCGCACTGGGTGATGCCGCCCGCGGGCGAGGCACGGCTGCCGGCCTCGCAGCTCTGGCTGCTCGAGAACGTACCTTCCTTCGCGCAATGGTCGCGGCTCGCGCTCTACCTGCTGATCAGTGACGCGCTTTATCCGCAGGTGCGCTACGACGCGCAATGGGCCGCAACACACGATCTCTCGATCAGCCCGCAGAACGATGTACAGCTGCAACGCGGGCTCGCTCATCTGCAGGCCTCGTTTGCGGATCGCCCCGACCTGATCGCGAAACTCACGCCCGGCTTCGCGCCCTTCGGCAAGCGCCCGATCCGTGATCCGGGTGGTTACTTCACGGCGTTGAAGCACCCGAAATCGACGGTCGTGTCCTCCGGCCTGCGCGAGGTCGTGCCGGAAGGGATCGTCGATGCCGAGGGCACGCTGCACCAGTTGGATGCCATCGTCTATGCCACGGGCTTCAGGCTCGATTTTCTGGCGCAGTGGCGCATCGAAGGTCGCGGTGGACGCGCACTTGCCGAGGTGTGGCAGGACTCGCCCGTGGCCTACAACGGCTGCCTGGTGCCGGGCTTTCCGAACCTCTTCATCACCTCGGGGCCGCACGCATCCGCGGCGCACGGCGGCGGACACAACTTCACGGTGGAGGCGGTGGTGCACTACGCGATCGAGTGCCTGCAGACGCTGTTCGAGACGGGGCATTCCAGCGTCGAAGTGAGTCCCGAGGCGCAGCAGCGCTGGGCGGAGGAAGTGCAGGATGCGCTGGCGGATTCGGTGTGGGTGCGCGAGACCCGCGCCACCACCTATTACCGCAACGGCAAGGGCGAGGTCATCCTCGCGAGCCCGTTCCGCATGGAGGATTACTGGAACCGTCTGCGGAAGCCGGATCTGCTGGATATCACGCTGCGCTGAGCGATGCAGGAGCGGGCCATGCCCGCGACCCATCACGGGTAGGAGCGGGCCATGCCCGCGACCCATCACCAGTAGGAGCGGGCCATGCCCGCGACACCGGCATCGGCACCGTCGCGGGCTTGGCCCGCTCCTACACCAGCAGCACGTTCACGATGGCGTTGCCGATGCCCACCAGTGCCGCGCCGGAAATCAGACCCGCACAGATCGGCTCCATGCCGCCCACCCACAGATCGTGCGAGCGGCTGCCGGGCGCAGGATTGCGCCGCCCCATCAACCAGAAGAACAGCGCGCCGAGCCACATCGCCAGCACGGATTCCGGCGGCAGCACCACACCCAAGCCCACCGACACCGCAGAGATGGGGAAGCGGCCCCGCGTGCGCACGCGCAGGATCTCGAACACCAGCGCCGCCACTGCCGCGAGCACCATCGAGATCACCGCGCTCGGCGGCAGCCGCGAGACACCGTTGGCGATCAGATCCGCCACGCCCTTCCACTGCAGCGCGGCCGGCATGGCGAACTGGTCGCTCACCAGCGTTGCCGCGGAACGGTTGCCTTCTGCATCCGCTGGCAGCAACAGCAGGAAAAACAGCGGTGTCGCGGCAAGTGAGCCCGCGATGATGCCGATCACATGCCCGATCGCCTGCTGGCGAGGCTTTGCGCCCAGCATGTATCCGGGCTTGATGTCGGAGAGAAGGTTGGCGGCGTTCGCGGCGATCTCGCCGGTCATGCCCGCGGGTATCAGGTTGCTCGCCGGATTCGCACGGTCGATGGCGCCAATGGAAAACTGCGTGATCTTGCTGAGCGCTCCGGTGGGGGTCCAGGACGTGAGCGCCATCGAGTTCGTGCAGATGATGGTCAGCACGAAAATCAGTGGAAAGGAAATGAACGCAAGCAACCAGGGAACGCCGAAGAACGCGTGGGAAAGACCTGCTCCCGCCACCATCAGAACGGGCACACCGATCCACGAGACGATGAGTGGCAGTTCGATCCCGGCGAGCACATCGGGGCCCTCGGCGGCTCGCGGGGCCGCACGACGGAACAGCCCGCGAAAAATCTCGGGTTTCGCGAACAGCCCCACCAGCGAACCCACCACCATCATGGTCACGGCCCACCACAACGACCACTGGTTGACGATCTCGCCGCGTGACACGGGCACCAGCACGCCCGCGGCATTGGTGTAGGCGCTGATCTCGCCACGCTGGATCATGATCGGCGCGAGCACCGCGAAATTCAGTACCGAGCCGAGCAGGCAACTCGTGGCCACCCGCATGCCCATCAGGCCGCCCACGCCGAGCATCGCGGTATCGAGCGTGAGCCGCAGGCCGAGCGCACGGACGTCGGTGCCGAGGATCGTCGGTGTCCACCACGTGAACTTCGCGGCGAGTTCGTAGTAGTAGCTGTCGAGCCGGTCCATCAGGTACCAGGGCTCTTTCATGCCCGCCCAGCCATCCATGCGCAGCAGCTTGAACTGCAGCAGCCGCTGCCAGCCGTCGCTCACCAGGAACTGCCAGAACGCCGAGATACCGGCGGCAACGGCAAGCAATCGCGCCTTGAACATGCCCTCGCCGGCGCGGCCGTCGTAGAGCGAATCCAGCACCACGCCGCAGGCGCGCCCCTCGGGGAAGGGCAGTTGGTCGTCGTTGATGAAACGACGTTTCAGCGGAAAGGCCACCAGCACGCCGAGGAGCGAGATCACGCTCGACCAGAGCATCATCTGCCACCACGCCGGTATATGACCCGTGACGAGGATGTAGGCCGCGAGACTCGATATCAGCGGGGTGATCATGTAGCCCGCCGCCGTGGCAATCGACTGCGTGCAGTTGTTTTCCAGGATGCCGAGATCACGCACGAGGCCGGCGCCGGCGAGCGCGCGGAAGATTGCGAAGGCGAGGATCACGGATGTAAGGCCCACACCGATCGAGATACCGGTCTTGGCGCCGATGTAGAGCGCCGTGGCCGCGAGAATCCCGCCCAGCAGAAAGCCCGTGAGCCCCGAGCGCAGCGTGAGCTGCGGCGCATCACCGCGGTAGACGTTGTCGAACCACCACTGATCTTTCTGCGCGCGGGTCCAGGAACGGATCTGCTCCGCGTCGAGGCTCTTCAGTGCCATGCTCGTGCCCCCGTGATGCCAATCAGTGCGTGCGGCGATCCTTCACCACTTCCCCACCTTTGATCACCACCGGGATCGCCTCGAGCAGTGTCACATCGGCGGCAGGATCACCCTGCACCGCGACGATGTCGGCAAAGCGGCCCGCTTCGAGCACGCCCACGTCGTTGCGGCCCAGCGCCTCGGCGGCCACGATGGTGGCGGCCTGAATCGCCTCGACCGGCGTCATGCCATAGCGCACCATCCACGCGAACTGCTTGCCGTTCAGGCCATGCGGCGAGACACCGGAATCGGTGCCGAACACCACCTTCACACCCGCCTCGTGCGCCTTGCGGAAATTCTCGCGCTGCGCCTCGGCCACTTCGAGGTCCTTGCGCATGTTCTCTTCGAGCACACCGTTCTTGCGCCCCTCGGACTGCGTGTACTCGGAGTTGAAGATGTCCATGCTGAGGTAGGTGCCATGCTTCTTCGCGAGCGCGATGCCCTCGTCGTCGATCAGGCTCGCGTGTTCGATGGTGTCTATGCCGGCACGGATGGCGGCTTTGATTCCCGTTGCACCGTGGGCGTGCGCTGCCACCCGCAGGCCCTGCATATGCGCCTCTTCGGCCACCGCACGCAGTTCCTCTTCGCTCATCTGCTGCTGGCCCACGCCGGTGTTGGACGAGAACACGCCGCCCGTTGCGCAGATCTTGATGACCTGGGCGCCGTACTTGCGCAGCTCCCGCACCGTGTGCCGGGCCTGGTCGGGATTGTCGGAGTTGTAGGGCCACTTCTGGTCCATCGAGGGCGGGAACATGTTCTCGTCGCAGTGCCCGCCGGTGGAGCCGAAGCTCCAGGCCGCCGTGACGATGCGCGGCCCCGGAACCTTGCCCGCGTCGATGGCTTGTCGCAGGCCGATGTCGTCCCAGAAACGTGAACCCGTGTTGCGCACCGTGGTGAAGCCCGCATCGAGCGTGACCGCTGCGTTGGGGACGGAGATCACGGACCAGAACCTGTCGCTGAACTGCAGGCCGGTGTAGCCGCCGTAGGTGGGATCGGAGTCGAGGTGCACGTGCATATCGATCAGGCCGGGCAGGATCGTCATGCCGTCCAGGCGGATCTGCTTCGCATCCGCCGACGCGGCGGGTGGTTTGGCCGCAGAACCCATCGCGGCGATACGGCCATCACGCAGCAGCAGCACGGGATCTGCAATGAAGTTGCCGGTCTTCACGTCGAGCATGCGTGCGGCGCTCAGGAGCGTGTCGGCAGCGAGTGCGGTGGTGCTCGCGGCGGCGAGCAGGAGTGCGGGGAGCAGTCGATGCACGTGGGAGGCCTCCGGATGGGTGGGCGCAAAGGTATCACGCGCCATGTGTGAGTTAGCGCGGCAAGAGACGGACGGGCCATGCCCGCGACCCCGTAGGAGCGGGCCATGCCCGCGACCCCGGCCATGCCCGCGACCCCGTAGGAGCGGGCCATGCCCGCGACCCCGGCCATGCCCGCGACCCCGTAGGAGCGGGCCATGCCCGCGACCATCCGGGCCCGATCAAAGCTCGAGGTAAGAGTCGTACTCCAGCGTCGAGATACGCGAGTTGAACTCCTCGAGCTCCTGCCACTTCGACATGAGCAACACGCGGCGCATCTCTGTACCGATGTACTCGCCAACAAACTCGGAGGTCTCGAACGCGCGCAGCGCATCGGGCCAGAAACGCGGCAGGCTGTGCGGGTGATGCGTGTAGGCGTCCCCCTCGGTGGGCGCCGGCGCCGTCATGCGGCGCTCGATGCCCATCAGCGCGCCTGCAAGTATTCCGGCGACAGCAAGGTAGGGATTGGAATCCGCACCCGAGACGCGATGCTCGAGCCGGATCGCCTTGCGCGAACCACCCGGTATGCGCACCGAGCAGGTACGGTTCTCATAGCCCCAGCAGGGCGCGTGCGGTGCATGCGAACCCAGGCGGAAGCGGCGGTAGGAGTTGATGTTCGGCGCGAAGAGCGCCATCGATTCGGCCATCGTCGCGAGGCAGCCCGCCACGGCGTGGCGCAGCAGCGGCGAGCCCTCGTCGGTGCCGTTATCGAAGACGTTGTTCCCCTCGGCATCGATCACGCTGAAATGAACGTGCATGCCGTTGCCGGCGGAATCCCCGAAGGGCTTGGCCATGAAGGTCGCGTGCTTGCCGTGCTTGCGCGCCACACCCTTGATGGCGCGTTTGAGCATCATCGCCTGGTCGCAGGCGAGCACCGCATCGGGCTGGTGGTAGAGGTTGATCTCGTACTGCGAGGGCGCGTTCTCGGTGATCAGCGTGTCGACCGGAATGCGCTGCGCGATGCAGGCCTCGCGGATCTCGTGCATCAGCTCGGCCACATCCTGCATGGCCTCGATGCCATAGGTCTGGCCGCCCACCATCGCGCGCCCGCCGGGGGCAACCTGGCTGTGGCGCGGCGAACCGTCGGCGTTTCGTTCG
>JBILEG010000220.1:0-6006 GCA_044352225.1 Pseudomonadales bacterium
TCCGTAGGAGCGCGCCATGCGCGCGACAGCGCCCAGTCGGGGGCGTGGCCCCCTCCTACAGAAGTTCTCCGCAGGAGCGCGCCATGCGCGCGACAGCGCCCAGTCGGGGGCATGGCCCCCTCCTACCGAAGTTCTCCGTAGGAGCGCGCCATGCGTGCGACAGCGCCCAGTCGGGGGCGTGGCCCCCTCCTACAGAAGTTCTCCGCAGGAGCGCGCCATGCGCGCGACAGCGCCCGGTCGGGGGCATGGCCCCCTCCTACAGAAGTTCTCCGTAGGAGCGCGCCATGCGCGCGACTCAGCCCGGTTGGCGTAAACCGCGCGCCTCGAGGATCGGCAGCACAGTGTCGCGGAAGTACGGGAACTCCTTGGTGTAGTCCACGAAGGAGAGCGTGGTCCCGCCAAGCCCCGCAGCGTGCAACTGGCAGATCCCGTCGGCCACCTGCTCGGGCGTGCCGATCAGCGGGAAGCCCCCATGCCCCATCGCCATGCGATCCCTGATCAGCGCGAGCAGATCGTGCGGGAAACTGTGGGCGTGGGCGAACTGCAAACGCACGAGGTTGTCGGTGGCCGCCCAGTCGGTGTTCTGGCCGAAGAAGTAATCGCAGTAATCGCGGGCTTCTTTCTCGGTGGGGCGACACACCACGTGCGAGAAGGTGAGCACGTCCACCTCGCGCCCGCCGTTGCGTGCCTGCTGCCTCAGTTCCTGCACCTCCTCGGTAGTGCGCGCAAGGTCGATCGCCGGCGTGAACAGGAAATCGGCATTGCGCGTGGCGAACTCGCGCCCCAGACCCGATCCGGCCGCGTTGATGATGGGCGGCTGGCCGGCGTAGGGCTTGGGATCGCTGTGGACGTCTTTCAGGTTCCAGTAGTGCCCTTCCCAGTCGAATCGTCCGGGATCGGTCCAGAGCTTGCGGATCACGTCGAACCACTCCTGCGCGTAGGCATAGCGTGTCTCGTGATCGTCCGGCAGTTGCTGACCGAGGGCCTCGTACTCGGGCTTGTTCCAGCCCGCAACGATGTTGAGGCCCGCACGCCCCTTGCCGATCTGGTCGATGGTGGCGATCTGCTTGGCGATCACCACCGGGTGGTTCACCGCCGTGTGCATGGTCGCGAAAACACTGATGCGTTTGGTGGAGGCGAGCAGCGCCGAGGCCCAGGTCATGGTCTCCAGCACGTAGCCGTGGAAGTTGGTCTCGCCGCCGTAGCCGATCCAGCGCGCAATCGGCAGCATGAAATCGATGCCTGCGTCGTCCAGCAAACGCGCCACCGCGAGGTTGCTGTCCCAGGTCGCGTCCCAGCGCTCGGGGATCTTGGTGACCGTCATGCCGCCGGAGCAGTTGGTCGAGAAGGTGCCGAGCTTGAAGTGGTTGCTGCGGAACATGCGGTTGGGGGATGCGGTCATCGGAGCGGGAGCCTCGTGTGGGTCTGTAGAGCGCGCCTATTCTAGGCCTGTCAATCCGGGATGACAGCGCATCCGGAGGGGTCTTCGTCGCAGCAAGGCCCGGCGGATTGATGCGGGTCAAGGTTTGGAGCCCCTTCCTCCCCGGGGCCATGCGCTTTATCGTCCGGGGCAGTGCCGTTGGAGGTTTCCCTGCTGCGATGAGCGCGCAACACATCGAGATCTTCGACGAGGCCCGCGTCCGCGCGCTGCTGCCGATGCCGCGCGTGATCGCGGCGATGGAAGAGGCCTTCCGGGCCATATCCTCGGGAAAGGCGCAGGTGCCCGTGCGCAGCGGCATCGCACTGCAGGACGAGGACTCACGTCTGCTGGTGATGCCCGCCTCCGTTGCGGGCTGGCCCTTCGCCAGCGTGAAGATCGTGAGCGTGTGCCCGCAAAATCGCACGCGCGGCATCGAAACCATCAACGGCGTCATCGAGGTCTTCGACGCGCGCACCGGTGTGCCTTGCGCGCGCGTGCATGCCGAGTCTGTGACGGCGCTGCGCACCGGCGCTGCCTCCGGTCTTGCAACCCGCCTGCTCGCGCGGCAGGACGCCGACACGCTCGCGCTTTTCGGCGCCGGCGCCCAGGCTGCGACACAGCTCGAGGCCATCCATTGCGTGCGCCCGCTGCGAGAGGTGCTGGTCTTCGGGCGGGATGCCGCGCGCGCATCGGCCTTCTGCCGGTACTGGAGTGCTACGCTCGGCATTCCGGTTCGCGGTGCGCATCGGGAAGAACTCGTCCGCGCCACGCTGGTCGCTACAGCCACGACTTCGCTCGCGCCGCTGTTCGAGCTCGATGAGCTCCACCCCGAGGCCCACGTGAACGCCGTCGGCTCCTTCACCCCGCAGGGCTGCGAACTTCCGCCGGCACTGCTCGCGCAGGCTCGCGTGGTGGTGGACCAGCGCGCCGCCTGCCTGCAGGAGGCGGGCGAATTCCAGCGCGCCCGCGCGGCAGGGCTGCTGGAGGGGCGCGAGGATCCCGAAGAGCTGGGCGAGGTGTTGGTCGCGGGCATGGCCCGCTCCCACGGGCGCAGCGTCTTCAAGTCAGTAGGCAATGCGTTGCAGGATCTGGCTTGCGTGTGCGCGCTGATGGCAACGCAAGTGGCGCGAGAGCAGCCCCACGGAGACAGGCCATGACAGCCATTCACGCCGCAACGAGCAGGCCGGGCACCCGGATCGTGGTCTGCGGGCATTCGCATTGCAGTTGCCTCCATTTTTCCGTGGACCGCGCTCTGGCTGAGGCGAAGGACATCGAATATCTGTTCCAGGGACTTGCTCCCCCCGAGGCAACTCCCGAGGGCGAGGCGTACTGGTCCGGGGTTGTCGCGTTGGCAGCCGCATCACGCGTGGTGCTGTCCTGGAACGGAAACGAGCACAACTCGCTGTTCCTGCTCGAAGCCACTCCGCCGTTCCGTGTCGCACACGAGACGTTCCCGGACATGAACATGACCGCAGACATCCAGTTCGTGCCCGTGGAGGCCGTGCGCGCACTCTATGGCCCGGGAATCGACGACATGTCGCGCCGCATCGCCGCGATACAGGCGGCCGGTCCCGAAAGCCTGTTCTGCCTGGAGCCTCCGCCTCCGCTACCCGATGGCGAGGCGCTGCGCAGCAGAATCCTCCGGGAACAGTTGTTCATGGATGTGGCTGCACGCCGGGGTCTGGATCTCGCGACGATGCCGCTGACACGCTTCGAGGTCAGAGCGTCGCTGCGCGCTGTCATCTGTGACTTGCGCCGCGAGGCGTGCGCCAGACTGGGCGCAACACTTGTCCCTGCACCGGCCGCGTCGATGGATGAACGCGGGGCCTTGCTCGAGCAATACTGGTCGCAGGATGCCACGCACGCAAACGCCGCCTATGGCGAACTGGTATGGAAATCGCTCCTGCAATCGGGCCCGACGGCATGAGCAAGGAGCAAGGAACTGTGGAGCACCCCTACACGCGACAACCGACCATCGCATTCTGGTCCAGAAGCGTGGCGCGTGACCTCGACACCCGGCGGATCTACTCCGGCCCCTTGCCGCTGTTGGGGACAGACGACGTCATCATGTCCGCAGGGAGCTGCTTCGCCGCGAACATCGTGCCCTTCCTGGAAGGAGCGGGTTTGCGTTACCTGCGGACAGAGACGGCGCACCCTTCATTCGCCCGGCTGGGTGAAAACCTCGGCTATGCCAGCTTCTCGGCGGCCTACGGCAACATTTACACGGCGCGGCAACTGCTTCAGCTTCTGCTGCGGGCAACAGGCGCGTTCGCCCCCGCTGAAGACCGATGGGAGGATGGCCCGTTCATAACGGACCCCTTCCGGCCCGGCCTGCGCTTCAAGGCGCGCTCACACCGGGAGTTCGATGTGCTGCAGGCGCAGCATCTTCGCGCCGTACGTGATGCCTTCACCCAAGCGACCGTGCTGGTGTTCACACTCGGGCTCACCGAGGCCTGGGAGTCGGTTTGCGATGGTGCCGTTTTCCCGGCCTGCCCCGGCACCGTGGCGGGCGCCTTCGATCCGGACAGGCACCGCTTCCGCAATTTCCGGGTATTGGAGATCGTTGAAGATCTCGAGCGGCTCCTCGCGTGCCTGCGTGAGATCAACCCCGGCATCCGATTGGTGCTCACGGTCTCACCGGTGCCGCTGGTGGCCACGGCAACGGCGCAGCACGTGGTATCCGCAACCGTCGCGAGCAAATCCATACTCCGGGCCGCGGCCCAGCACTTCACGGAATCGCACCCGGGGTCGGCAAGCTATTTCCCCGCTTACGAAATCATTACCGGCCCGCAGGCCGAGGGACGTTTCTTCGAAATCGACCGCAGGAACGTGAGCAAAGAGGGCATCGCCACGGTGATGCGCGCCATGTTGTGGGCCTGCGGCAGAGAGACGTCCGCAGAACCCGTCATCCGCGTGCCGGCTCAAGGAAACGCCGCCGCGGAGATCAGCAAGGCTATCGTCGACGCCGAGTGCGAAGAGGCAATGGCAGACGGCATGCCAGCGGGCGGCAGTCGGTCGGCCGGGGGAGACACTCCTGCCTGCGATAGCATGGGTGTTGTGGTGCACAGCATCCGGATGCTGCTCCCGCGTAGCCAGCGGGCTGACGCGGGGATTCTGGGTCAGTTGTCGGGGCCGGCACCCGGAGACGGGGCGCATGACAGCGTGCTGTTCACCGGTTGGTGCCTGGGCACGAAGTCACGCGTGACAGGACTGGTCCTGCGTTGCGGCAACCGGGAGTCACGCCATGCCGTCAGTCTTCCGAGCCCGGGAGTGGCTCGTCTGCACCCCGCACAACCCGGCTCAGAGCGATGCAGGTTCAGGTTCAGGTTCGCGCCGCCACCGGGACTCGACGCTGGCCTGATCCGGGTGTTCGTCGAGACCGCGGATCAGCAGCAACAGCCGTTTGCCGAGGTGCTCCTCGGCAGAAACCCCGCCGATGCAGTGCAGACAGGAACATCCACCACCTGATGGGAGCGAGTGATCTCGTTGGTCCATCCATGCCCCGGGCCTGCCGCCCTCAGTACGACAGCTCCACGCCCAGATGCCACCCCAGGCCGGGCGCATCGATACCCGAGCCGAATTCCCGGTAGCGCGCATCGGCGGCATTCAGCAACTGCAAGGTGGTACGCAGATGCGGCGTGGGCTCCCAGCCGAGGCGCAGATTCCAGCTCGCCCAGCCCTCGGTGCCCTCCGGGTCGATGCGTGGATCCACCAGATCGCGCGGGCTGTAGCGATCCTGCCGGCGCGCGAGGTCGATCCAGCCCTCGGCCGTCAGCTGCTGCGAGATCTGCCACGTCAGACCCGCGCGCCCCGACAGCGGCGGGATGCGATCCGCAGGGTAGCCCTCGCCATCGAAACGCTCGTCCCCGCGGGTCCAGGTCGAGGAGAGTTGCAGGCGCAAACTGTCGGTAAGCGCGTGACGAAGGCCCAGCTCGAGCCCGCTGATCTGCAGCGAGGCGGCGTTCCTGCTCTGCACCACCAGTCGTCCGGTGGGCGTCTGTTCGCCGGTGAGCACGGCCGTGATCTTGTCCCGGTAGAACGAGCGGTAGGCAATCAGCTCGGCCTCGGTGGCGGCGGAGCTGTACTTGAAGCCGGCATCCACGGTCGTGACCGTTTCGGCCTCCAGGTCGGTGTTGGGAATGCTGAAGCGGTTGCCGGGCCTGTCGCCGAAGACACCCAGATCGAACACGTTCGGCGAGCGGAAACCGTAGCCCGCGTTCGCGACGAAACGCAGCTCCGGGCGCAGCGCCCACGAGAGCCCCAGATTGCCGCTCAGGCCCGTGTCTTCGACCTCGACGGCGGCACCGGCCGAGGCCTCCGGCAGACGTGTCTCGACACGGCTCCAGCGCAGCGAGCCCAAAACGTCCAGATCCCGTGCCAACGCCCAGTCGTCGGCGAGATACACACCTGCCTGCCGCATGGTCGAACCGTCGGGGAAACGCGGGGCGCGCTCGCTCGCGGGCCCTCCGCGGATATCACGCCGGCTGCGGCTGGACGCCACCTCGTCGTCGTAGAAGTCCGCACCCCAGGTGACGGCATGGCTCGGACCGAGTTCCTTGAAAGCCTGGAATGTCAGGCCGCGCGTG
>JBILEG010000221.1:0-6003 GCA_044352225.1 Pseudomonadales bacterium
CGCAGTGAGAAGGGGGTTTCACCGGCCAGCATCCCGCCCGTCGCGGCACCGAGCCAGCGCTCCACATCCGCCGCCGCAGCCATGCCTTCGGCGGTGATCAGCATCTTTCCCGGTGCGTTTTCGAGAGGCCCGATACGGGCACTGAAGGGGCGCTCCCAGAGCGAGCCCCTCAGGCCTTCGCTACGCAGTCCGCCGTCCAGGGAATACGCGAGCGGACCTGCCAGTTGCCCGAGCTCGAGCCCGAGGCTGCCGAGTTGCAGGGAGCCCGCGCCGAGTTGTGCGTGCACGCCGATGCGCGCATTGGCGGTTGTTATCCGCTGCCCGAGGGGAAGGTCCAGATCGAGGTCGACCGAGGTAGGCCCGCTGCCCCGCCAGTCCCGCAGCGCGCCCTTGGTGATGGCCGCGAGCGGGGAACCGTTCACGAGTTCGAGCACCTGCCCGAGATCTGCCTCCACCCGACCGCCGACGCGCAGACGGCGCATATCGGCACTCATGTCCACCTCGACCAGTGCGTCGTTCAAGCGGGCGCCCAGCACCTCGCCTTCCAGAGCCTGTACGCGGGTGCGGGGACCATCGACTTCCACGCGCGCACGCACGCCGCTCGCGGGCGGCCAGTCGGGGTGGTAATCGACCGTCGCGTCGCTCACCTCGAGCGCGAGTTGCACCGCGCTGCTGCGGCTGCCATCCGGTCGTCCGAAGGCGCTGCGGTAGGCGAAGGCGCCGGCGTCGACATGGCCCGCTTTCACCGCACCCTCGAGCCAGCGGCGCAACCCCTTGCCGAGCGTGTAGGGAACGAGTTTCTCGTGGAGCGAGACATCGGCATTGCGCACGCTGGCTGCCAGCGTGAACTCGTCCTCCACTGTCGGGTCCCTGTTCAGATGCAGGCCGAAACGCGCGCTGAACGTGCTCTGCTCCTGCGTGAGGTCGAGCAGCTCGCTGTCGACCACGAGCCCGTTTTCGTCACGGCTCCAGCGCACGCGGCCGCGCAGGCTGCTGAAATCGAGATCCTCCTGGTAGAGGCGCGGAAACTCCAGAGTGATGGCCTGCGTGTCCAGATCGACGAAGCCGCTGTTGCGATCGAGCTCGAGGTATCCCCGCGCGTTGCGCACGCCCGGCGCGCTGCGCCAGGGCGAGACCGAGACGTCCTCCAGCCGACCGCGCAGGCGGAACTGCAGCGGCTGGCCCTCACGGCGTTGCGCATCGAGGTGCACGTTGGCGAGCCCTCCGTAGGGCGAGAGATCCGAGAGCGCATCGGCCCACTGCCCCTCGACCAGGCCCGTGCCGGTAGCAATGCCGGCGAGAGCACCCACCTCCAGGTATTCCGCTGCGAAGGCCTCGTCGCTGCCGCCGGGCACGGCACGGCGCTCGATCCGGAGATGGCGCACATCCAGATCCTGCGCATACCAGTTGGCACCAAGGTGATCGAGATCCAGCGTGCTGTTTCCGGCAGCGTGGCGCAGCACGAACCGGGTATCGAAGCCCCGCAGCGGTTCCAGGCTGCGGCCGGAGGACAGAGGGGCCAACTCGATCAGCGGCGAGCGCAGATCACCGCGCAGGGACCACGCCCCATCCGCCGCGAGAGTGGCCCAGAGCTCCCCGCTCAACGCGGTGCGCGGCAGGCGCAGGGATGCGCCCGCAAGCGGTTGCAGCCGCGCGAGGCGGGCATCCTCCAGACGCACCCAGGCGCTGGCATCGAACTCACCGTGGCGGCGCGGGTCACCGTGGGTCTCGACGATGAGATCGAGCTTGCCGCCGCCGTTGTCGTCACGCAGCCGGGCATCGATGCGGCGCAGCCGGCGGTAGTTCTGCATCCGCAATGTCGCGTCCTGGGTTTCGATCTGCCCGCCGTTGGCAGGGCTCAGTACGACCCGCGTGCGCTCGAGGCCGATCTCCTCGATGGCGAGGAAAAAATCGAGGATGGCGTCGCGATCGGCAGGCATGCGGGAGACGCCGATGCCCGCGAGGTGCCAATGCCCTTGTGCGTCCTCGCGGAAACCGAGCTGCACGTCCTGCGCGTCAATGCTGCGGATGCGCGGCGCGCGCGCGAGCAGCGAACGCACGATGTCGATGCGCAGATCCGAACGGCTGGAGGAGAGGATGGTGACGGCGGGTTCCTCGCGCGCGTAGAGCCGCAAACCCTGCACGCGGAAGGTTGGCGCGAGGCCGGTCCACTCTGCGTGCAGCCCCGCCACCTCGATGCCGAAAGGCAACCTCGCGGCGGCTCGCGCCACAAGCTCGGATCGGTACTGGTCGAGGTAGGGGAAGTAGTACTGCCCGAGGCTCACCAGTACGGCGCACAGCACCACCGTGGCTGCGGCGAGATACCACAGCCAACGCCCGAGCTTGCCGAACAAGCGCCTCATGCCTTCATCGCCTCACAGCAGCACGACGTCGTACTGTTCCTGCGTGTAAATGCTCTCGACCTGGAAACGGATCGTCTTGCCGATCTGCTCCTCCAGATCTGCCACGTTGCCCGACTCCTCGTCGAGCAGACGGTCGACCACCGACTGCGAGGCCAGCACCAGCAGCGTGTCGTTGTCGTAGGAGCGGGCCTCGCGGAGGATCTCGCGGAAGATCTCGTAGCAGACCGTCTCGGCCGATTTCACGGTGCCACGCCCCTGACAGGTGGAGCAGGTCTCGCAGAGCGTTCGCTCGAGGCTCTCGCGGGTGCGCTTGCGGGTCATCTGCACGAGCCCGAGGTCAGACAGCGGGCTGATCGCCGTGCGGGCATGGTCGCGCTCGAGCGCTCGCTCGAGGTTGCGCAGCACCTGCCGGCGGTGCTCCGGGTCCTTCATATCGATGAAATCGATGATGATGATCCCGCCCAGGTTGCGCACGCGCAGCTGCCGTGCGAGCGCGCCTGCCGCCTCGAGATTGGTCTTGAGAATGGTCTCCTCGAGATTGCGGCTGCCGACGAAGGCGCCCGTATTCACATCGATGGTGGTCATCGCCTCGGTCTGGTCGATGATCAGGTAGCCGCCGGATTTCAGCTGCACGCGTTTGCCGAGCGCTTTTTCGATTTCGTCCTCCACGCCGTAGAGATCGAAGATCGGGCGGTCACCCGCGAAGTGCTCGATGCGGCCGGCCACCTCGGGCACGAACTGCGCCGCGAAACGCGACAGTCGCTCGGCCACCTCGGGGGAATCCACCCGCACCTTCTCGATGTTGCCGCGCACCTCGTCGCGCAGCGTGCGCATGGCGAGCGGCAGATCCTCGTGGATCAGCGCAGGCGCGCTCGCGTGGCGCGCCGCCTCGGTGACCGACTCCCAGAGCTTCAGGAGGATGCGCACATCGTCCTCGATGCCCTCGCGCGCCACACCTTCGGCCGCGGTACGGACGATGAACCCGCCCGCCTCCGGTAGCCCCGCATCCGCCAGCACCTGCTGCACGAGGCCGCGCAGACGGTCCCGCTCTTCCTCGGTCTCGATGCGCTGCGAGATGCCGATGTGGCGCGTGTGGGGCATGTACACCAGGTAACGCGAGGAGAGCGACAGATGCGTGGTGAGCCGCGCGCCCTTGCTGCCCAGCGGATCCTTCACCACCTGCACCACGACCGTCTGCCCTTCGCTCACCACGGCACGGATCTCGCGCTCGGCGTCGCTGCGGGTCTCGACGCCGTTCTCGTCGAGGCTCACCAGATCGCTCGCGTGGAGGAAGCTCGCGCGCTCGAGGCCGATGTCGACGAAGGCGGCCTGCATGCCGGGCAGCACACGCATTACCTTGCCCAGATAGATGTTGCCCACCAGCCCCTTGTGGGAGCGGCGCTCGACCCAGACTTCCTGCAGTACGCCGCTCTCGACCAGTGCGACGCGGGTCTGCGCCGGTGTGGCATTGATCAGGATCTCGTCACTCATGCCCCTTCCCCCGGCTCGCGCTGCCAGCCCTCGATGCCGAACTCGCGCAGCAGCGCGGCGGTTTCGAACAACGGCAGCCCCACCACGCCCGTGTAGCTGCCCTCTATGCGCTCCACGAACACTGCGGCGAGGCCCTGTATCGCGTAAGCGCCCGCCTTGTCGCAGGGCTCTGCGCTGGCCCAGTAAGCCTCGATCTCTGCGGGCGCCAGTTCGCGCAAACTGACCTTCGTACGCGAGAGGGCAACGCCTTCGCGCTGGCCATCGTTGACCACCACGGCGCTCAGCACCAGATGCGTGCGGCCCGAGAGTTGCGCCAGCATCGCGAGTCCTTCCTCGCGCGAACCGGGCTTGCCGAGCACGCGATCGCCGAGCAGCACCTCGGTATCGGCACCCAGCACGGGCCGCGTATCACCCGTCGGGCGATTCGCAAGTCCGGCCGCAGCCTTCTCGCGCGCCACGCGCAGCACGTAGTCTTCGCCTGACTCTGAAGCGCCCTGCACCTCCTCGATGCCCGCAGACAGGACCCCGAAGCGATAACCGAGCTGCGCGAGCAACTCGCGCCGACGCGGCGAGCCCGATGCCAGGTGGAAGTCGGCCTCAGGCGCTGGCATGCCAGTCCTCCATGCGGCCGCGCATGCTGAGCCAGGTACCGATCAAGGGCCAGCAGAAGGCCGCCGTCACGCTGCCCATCAGGACGTCGACTCCCATCACCGCATGCCCCGAAAAGCCCTGCGCCCAGCGCATCAGCACCTGCGCCAGCACGCTCAGCGCGAACACTGCAGCCATCTGTTGCGGCAGGGAGTGATGCAGGATCCTCGCGCGGAGCACCCAGGCTACGTAGGCGACAACGGCCAGCGCGAGCGCGCGCGGGCCTAGCATCCCGCCACACAGCGCATCGGCCGCAAGCCCCGCGAGCCACGCGAAACCGATCCCGGCGTTCACCGGGTCGCGCAGCACCCAGTAGAACACCAGCAAGCTCAGCCAGTCGGGGCGCGCCGGTGCCATCCATGCCGGCAAGGGCATGAGCAGCAACAGCAACGCGGCTGCGGTCGATGCCCAGAGCCGGAAAGAGGCCCCCCCCGTCCGGGATCTCATGGCGCCGGCTCCGTAGCGGGCGGCGCTCGCGCGGCCGGTGCGTTGCCCGCGGGCGCGAGCACTGCAGGATCGGGCCCGGGCGCGGGATCGGTGAGCACCAGCACATGACGGCTGCGGTCGAGCTGCGCGCTCGGACGGGCCACCACGACCGAGAACGGCTGGCCCGGGTCATTGGTGACGGACTCGACCACGCCCACCGGGTAACCACCCGGAAAGCGCTGCCCCAGCCCCGAGCTGACCAGCAGATCACCGGGGCGCACGTCCATCGTCGGCGCTACGTAGTCGACGTCGAGCTGGTCGATGCGCCCGTTCCCCTCCACCACCACGCGCACGCCATTGCGAAGCACCTGCGCAGGCACGGCATGCGTGGCGTCGCTCAGCAGCAGCACCCGGCTGCTCGAGATACCCGCCTCCAGGACCTGTCCGAAGAGCCCGGAGGCATCGATCACTGCCTGCCCCGGCACGACGCCACTCGAACTGCCCTTGTCGATCACCGCGACCTGCAGACCGGGGTCAGGCGAGATGCCGATGATCTCGGAGACCAGCACGTTTTCCTCGAGCAGCGCCGTGGAGTTCAGGAGTTCGCGCAGGCGGAGATTTTCGGCCGAGAGTGCGGCGAGGCGTTGCGCCCGCGCGCGCAGCACCAGCGCCTCGGCCCGCAGGGCGCGGTTCTCTGCTACCAGGGTATCGCGCGAGGCGAAGACCTCCGCCACCCAGCCGGCCATGCGTCCGGGCAGCGAACTCAGCCAGTAGAACGGGACCGATGCATCCGACAGCACGGCACGGGCAGGCCCCAGCAGCCCGGGGCGGGCGTCGGCGAACATGAGCAAGGCAGCGGCGAACACGAGGCCTGCAAGTCCCAGGCTGACCGAGGCTTCACTGCGGAAAATCGGCTTGATGACGCGCCCTCCCGTGTGCGACCCCCGGCCCTCGCACTCACTCGGTGGAGAGGAGGTCCAGGCTGTTGCGGTCCATCATCTCGAGGGCCTTGCCGCCGCCGCGTGCCACACAGGTGAGCGGGTCTTCGGCGACGATCACGGGGAGGCCGGTCTCG
>JBILEG010000222.1:0-6000 GCA_044352225.1 Pseudomonadales bacterium
CCCAGAATGAACCCCGAATCGAAGACCGAGACCTTGGCCTCGTGGCGGGGGTACAACTCGCCGTTGATGTCGATCAGGATGTGTTCGTTGCGCGGATCGCCGGCGTGGGCGTGGCTGCCTTTCATGTTGCTGGAGTCTCCCGTTGGCGGCGCAATAGTATGCCAACCGCCCAGCCCCCGGAGCGCCCCGATGCACCCCGTCACCACCGACCGCCTGCGTTTGCGCGAGTTCAGGCTGGAGGACGCGGCCTTCGCGCTCAGGCTGCTGAACGAGCCGAGCTTCGTCGCCAACATCGCAGACCGCGGCGTGCGCAGCATTGCGGACGCGGAGCGCTATCTGGCGGAAGGGCCGATGACGAGTTATGCCCGGAACGGCTTCGGGCTGTGGCTGGTCGAGCGTCTCGACAGCGGTGAGCCCGCCGGCATGTGCGGGCTGATCCGGCGCGAGGGGCTGGAGGATGCCGACATCGGCTATGCCTTCCTGCCGGAGCACTGGGGCGAGGGGTACGCGCGGGAGGCCTGCGCAGCCGCGCTGACGCTGGGGCGGGAGCACTTCGGGCTCAGCAGGGTGGTGGCTATCGTGAGCCCGGGGAACGCGCGCTCGGTGCGGGTGCTGGAGCATCTGGGCTTTGCGGATGAAGGGATCATCAGGCTCAAGGACGACGGGGAGCCGTTGCGGTTTTTCGGGATGGGTTTGGGGTGAGGGCGGCTGTCGCGCGCATGGCGCGCTCCCACGAAGAACTCTGTGGGAGGCAGCCACGCCCCCCGACCGTGCCTGATCCGGTTGTAAACCGCCGGGGCTTGGGACATTCTCGCCACGGTCACCGCGCACTGCCGCGCGGTATAGCTGAACCCTCAACCCCAAGGAGTATCCCGATGTTTTCCCACGTGATGATCGGCACCAACGACCTCGACAAGGCCAAGACCTTCTATGACGCCGTGCTCGGTACGCTCGGCGTCGCGCCCGCAGCCGTCGACGGCCACCGCATCTTCTATTTCACGTCCGCCGGGATCTTCTCGGTCTCGCTGCCCATCAACGGTCAGCCGGCAACGGCGGGCAACGGCAGCACGATCGGCTTTGCCTGCAGCTCGCCCGAGCAGGCCGATGCCTGGCACGCAGCCGGTGTGGCAAACGGTGGCGTGAGCTGTGAGGATCCGCCCGGCGTGCGCGAGGGCGGCCTGGGCAAGATGTACCTGGCCTACCTGCGCGATCCCGACGGCAACAAGCTCTGCGCTCTGCACCGTATGGGCTGATCCTTCGGATCCGATGTGGGAGGGGGCTATGGCTGTTCCGCGGCTGATGTCGCGGGCATGGCCCGCTCCCACACCGAAGCGGCAGGAAGGGGCCATGCCCCCGACTCAAGGCCCGTAGGAGGGGGCCATGCCCCCGACCACCCCGATGGGGGATCAGGCCTCGGCTTCTGCCGCGAGATCACCCAAGCCGAAGCGGCGCATCTTCACGTACAGGCTCTGGCGCGAGAGCCCCAGCAATTCGGCAGCCGCGGCGCGGTTGTCGCGGGTGAGGTCCAGAGCGGCCTCGATGCAGAGCTGTTCGATCACGTCGGTGGTCTCGCCGACGATTTCCTTGATGGGCACGCGCCCGACCAGTTCGGTCAGATGGCCCACGGATTGCGGCAGTTCGCGGGAGCTCCGCGTCCCGGATCGAGAAACCCAGCGCGCTCTGGCTGCCGTGGTTCACCACCGTGGCCGAGATCTCGACCTCGGCCACGGCGCCCAGTTCTCCGCGGAGGGTGGTGCTGAAAAGCCGCACCGCACTTCGTTGGCGCAAGTTGGTGACCAATACGCTCTGATCGACCCCCGTGCGGCCCAGCCAGCGGCCGAGTGGCTCGCCCCGCGCCTGATCGGCGGTGGCGAGTTGGGCGAGTTGGGCGAAAGCAGGGTTGGCCCAGAGGACGCTCCCTTCCTGATCCGTGAGAACGAGGCAATCCGGTAGCGACTGCGCCAGCCGCAGTTGCAGCTGGTTCATGGCCGCCGCGCCTGCCGAGGCCTCACCCGCGAGGTTGCGGGTGACGCGCACCACGAACATCGGGGTGTTCTCCTGCCGGAACATGGCAGCCGCCAACAGCACCTCGCCCTCGCCATGCGCCAGACTGACGCGCAGATCGCTGGCGGCGCGACCTGCGCGGGCCGTGCCGAGCAGCACCTGCGCGGCCTGCATGCCGGCCCGGTCGAATCCGATCGGAAAGCTCGCTCCCACCAGCGTGGCAACGCTGTCGCCGAACAGCTCGTTGGCCGCGGCATTGGCCTCGGTGATCCGGTAGGTGGCGCCGTCGACGATCAGCATGGCATCGGTGCCGATCTGGAACAGCAGGCGGTAGCGCGTCTCGGCATCCCGCAGGCGCCAGTAGTCGCGCTCCATGGCCTGCTGGGCGTTCACGACGCGCTGCTGCAACACCGCGGCCGGGCGCATGTCACGCCCGAAGACGATCACGCGGCCGCGGGCATTTCCGGGAAGGCTCGCCGCCAAATAGGTGACAGGGAGGTCTTGCCCGCGCGGCGAGGGATGGTTCACCTGCCGCTGGCGACCGGGCTTGCCGCCCAGCGCGTCCTCGAGCAGGGATTCGATCTTGGGGCGGCTCTCGACAGTGACGGTGTCGCTCCAGAGGCGGCCGATCCAGGCATCGCAGCCTTCGTCTTCCAGCTGCTGGCCATTGATGGCACGGTCGATGACGCGGCCCTCGGCATCGAGCACGAGGGTGATCTCGGCGGCCTGGGCGAGCAGCATGCCCGCCGTCTGCGCATCGAGATGGCCCAGCGTGGCACCGGGGTTGTCGAAAGGCGTCATCTGTTCAATCCCTGACCAATCTGTGCGAACGTTCGGCCAACAGGGCCTCTGCACATACCGGCGCCTGCAGGCCGTCGAGGGCCGTGCCGTCAGCGCCCACCTCCTTCACATAGGCGGGGTTCAGGACGAAGATCGGCCCGCCCACCATCACGCCGATGTCCTGATTACGCGAACGCTCGCGTATCTCTGCGATGCCTTTCTTCAGCGAGTCGATCCGCAGGGCGCTACCCACCGAGAAACCCACCACGTCGAACCAGTCGTGCTCGACCATCTCGACGACATCGGTGCGGGAACCCACTTCTGCGAAGGTGACCTCCCAGCCCGCGCGCAGGAAGAACTCCGAGACCATCGACACCCCGAAGGTGTGCTGCTCGCCCGGGGCCGGTGCCAGCAACACGCGCCGCCCGCCGGAGGGGTGCTCGACCTCTGCACCGAAGGCGGGGCTCAACTCGCGCATGATGTGCTGCAGGCGGCCCACGGCCACCGTAACCTCGGTGAAGTCCACGCGGTCGTCGACCCACATATCGCCCAGCAAGTGCGCAGCACCCGCCAGCACATCCAGATAAATGGATTCGATGGACAGGCCGTCCGCCAAGAGGGCCGCGATGTAGGCGTACATGGGTTGTTCGTCGGGCGACATGACGAGGTCGACGAAGTGCTTCACTCCGTCCGGGCCGGGGAGGGCATGCGCCTGCAGGGCCGCACCCGCCGCCTGCGGCATAGCGCGATGGGCCTCGACCAGACGGGGGATCACGCTGTCTTCCAGCGCCTGCACCAGACGCGAGACGCGATCGCCCGGCGTGGAGCGCGGCAACGGTCGGGCGGGGGTGTTGACCCCGTTATCGTCTGTCTGGGACACGTGATGCTTATCCGGCTGGAACACACATATGGTCTGGAGGCTCGGGGGGGAGTGTCAAGCCGCAGGCGTGGCGCGAGTGTAATGCAAACCTGTCAGAGCGGATCAGAAAGACGAGCCGGGCTCTTTGAGGAATGCGATCTCCTCGGCCGTGGACGCCCGCCCGAGCAGCGCGTTGCGGTGCGGAAACCGCCCGAAACGGTCGATCACGGCCTTGTGCCTGCGCTCGAAATCGAGGTTCTTTTCGAGGCCCGGCGTGGCGAAAAGGCGCATCGCAACTTCGTGCACGCCTGCGGACTCGCTGTGCATGTAGGGCATGTAGACGAAACGGCGCTGCTCGACCGGAAGCTCGAGGTCCGCACCTGCAGCCACGGCGTCCTGGGCAAGGCGCAGGGCAAGCGCGTCGTTGGCAAAAGCGGCCGCGGAGCCGCGATGGATGTTCCGCGTGAACTGGTCGAGCACGATGATCTCGGCCAGGCGGCCGCGCGCGGTGCCACGCCAGTCGGCCAGCGCGCCGCTGGCGGCAGCTTCGAGCAGAGCCCCGAAACGGCTGGCGATGCGACGGTCCAGTTCCGGGTCCTTTCGCCACCAGTCGCGCGGTTCGAGTTCCACGAACCAGAACCGGAGGACCGCCTCCGCGTCGACAGGGGCTGCCACAGGTGCGTCGGCGCCGAACGCAGGCCTGCTGCCAGCGATGGCGCTGGCCAGAGTGGCGGCCAGCACGCTTCTGCGAGTCATCGTCATGGGGGGCTCCGGTGTCAGCCTCAGCTATCGGACCACTGCGCCCGACGCTTTTCGATGAAGGCGCTCACGCCTTCGCGGGTGTCTGAACTGGCCGAGACCTCGCCCACCAGCCGGCGCTCCAGCGCCATGGCCTCTTCCAATGGCAGCGCCATGCCTTCGCGCACGGCACGCAGGATGGCGCGTTGCGGCACCAGGCTGTGTCGGGTGAACGACGAAGCCATCTCGCAGGCCGCGGCCACCACGTCGGCATCGGCGGGCACCACGCGGTTCACCAGTCCGATCCGTTCGGCGCGGGTGCCGTCGACCGGCTCGCCGCTCAGCATCATCTCGAGCGCGGCGCTCTCGCCCACGAGCCGCGGCAGCAACTGCGTGCCGGCATAGGCGGGCAGCAGGGCGAGCTTCACTTCGGGCAAGCCAAGACGGGCATCCGCACGCGCCACGCGGAAGGTGCAGGCAAGCGCCAGCTCCAGCCCGCCGCCCAGCGCGAGGCCGTTCAGCGCGGCGACGATGGGCTTGGAGTAATGGCGCATGCGGAGCACCAGCGCGTGCACGCGGCGCATGCGCTCCTCGGGAACACCGTGGGACTCTTTGAGATCCGTGCCGGCACAGAAGGCGCGGCCAGTGCCGGTGAGTACGAGGGCGCGGCAGGCGGCATGCTCGAGAGCTTCGATCTGCGCTTCGAGCTCGGCAAGCATCGCATTGCTGATGCTGTTCAGGGCCTCGGGGCGGTTCAGCCGCAGCACCGTGCAATCGCCGCGTTCTTCGATCTCGATCGTTGCCATGCGGCGATCCCCCGTACACGTCTCGTGAAGGCCGTGACTATAGGAAGCATTCCCGTGCATTGACAGGCCCGGCCGCGCACGCCGGACGTTACCCTGCCAATGATGCTGTAGCCCGGGTCGGAGGTCACCCGGGTTGTAGGGAGGACATCAAGGATGCTCAGGTTGTATCACGCGCCGCGCACACGTTCCGTGCGCGTGCTCTGGCTGCTCGAGGAACTCGGGTTGCCCTTCGAACTGGTGACTGTGCCCTTCAAGGCGCCATCCAGCGAGTTCTTCGTGCAGGAAACCCCGCTCGGCAAGATTCCCACGTTGGAAGACGACGACGCGGGCGTGGTGCTGTGCGAGTCCGGCGCGATCGTGGAATACCTCGTGGAACTCCACGGCGAAGGCCGCCTTGCCCCCGCCACGGGCTCGCCGCTGCGCGGGCGTTATCTTCAATGGCTGCACTTTGCCGAGGGCACGGCCTACCTTCCGCTCGGCGTGATGGTGTGGCTGACGCGCTACCGCGACGACGCCGAGAAGCACGTCTCCCTGCTCGAGGATTTGCGCCACCGCGCAGCGGGCGGCATGGCCTTCCTGGAACAGCACATGGGCGACGGCCCGTGGCTGCTGGGCGAGGACTTCAGCGCCGCCGACGTGATGACCGGCTTCACGCTCACGGCCGCCCGCAACCTGGGCGTACTGGATGATCGCTACCCCGCGTTGATGGCCTACTTCGCCCGCATCGAGGCACGCCCCGCCTACCAGCGCGCCCTGCAGCGCTGATCCGCGCAGCACCCGTTCGTCCGAACGGGTGTTGCGGCAGGCGCGTGC
>JBILEG010000223.1:0-5996 GCA_044352225.1 Pseudomonadales bacterium
TTTCGACACCATCGCCCTCGGCAAGGATGTGGACGGCGTGACCTGCCTTGGCTTCGGTCGTATGGCGATGGGCGAACATGCTTACGGGTCCGCGACACCTGCAGGGATCATGCGTCTGCTCGAGGCCTATGAGATTCCGCTCGCCGGCAAGCATGCTGTCGTGGTGGGCCGCAGCCCCATCCTCGGCAAGCCGATGTCGCTGATGCTGCTAAACGCCAACTGCACCGTGACCATCTGCCACTCGCGCACACGGGATCTGGAATCCTTCGTGCGGCAGGCCGATATCGTCGTCGGCGCAGTAGGCAAGCCCGAATTCATCCGTGCCTCGTGGATCAAGGACGGTGCGGTGGTGGTGGACGCGGGCTATCACCCCGGTGGCGTGGGCGATATCGAACTCGGGCCGCTTGGCGATCGTGTCGCCGCCATCACCCCGGTGCCGGGTGGCGTGGGCCCGATGACGATCAACACCCTGATCTACCAGACGGTGGATGCGGCAGAGAAATCGCTGGGCTGAGAACCCGCGCACGGGGTCGATTGTCGCGGGCATGGCCCGCTCCTACATCCGGGGAGGGCTCAGCGCAGCTGTATCTGCCCGCTGACGCTCACCGTGATGGACGCCGTGCCCGACTCGACAGCCACGGGCGCCGGCGCGGCATCCGCCGCCATCGCCATCATGCTGACACCACGCGTGCGGTACAGCATGGGTTCCGGCGCGCTCCCCACGTTGATGTCCACCACCTCGTAGCCTTTGGCGCCCATCGACTCCGCAATCAGCTTCGCGCGCTCGGCGAAGGCTTTCAGCGCCTCACGCGTCAGCTCGGCCTCTGCCTTCAGGCGCGTGGCGCGCGTGGGCACAAAACTCATGCTTCGCACCTGGAGTTTCTGCTGCAGTTCCGTCACCAGCGCGCTGACCGCCGCGAAGTCTTCGCCCTCCAGCCGCAACTCCTGGATCGCACGCCACCCGACGATGCGCGTGGAGGCATACTCCGGCTGCGTGCTGTACTCGCCTGTCTGGGCCCGGACGGCACTACGCTTGGCCGAAGCCTCGAGCGCCCAGCGCATATCGCTGTTCACAAGCTCGGGCAACGCGCCGGCATCGCGGGCGTTGTGCTCGACCACCAGATCCACGCGCATCTGGTCGTTCTTCACCTCGGCGGTGGCTGAGGCATCCAGACGCACGAGGTTGTAGTCGAGACCGTGCTCACCTGCGGCAAGCGCAAGCGGGGCGGCGAACATCAAGAGGGCAAGCATCAGGCTGCGCATCGGGCAAAAGCCTCCGTCAAAAGGGTTCCGTGCATGCTAACGCAGGCGCGGCGCAAGTGCCGCCACAGATCCACGTGGCGCCGTCGAGGGTAAGCAGGCCCATGGACACTCCAACAGCATCACTGACAGAAGCCGAACTCGCCGCACGCATCGAGCCGCTCGCCTCTTTGCTGCGTCCGGGCGGGCCAGTGGTGGTCCTGACCGGTGCCGGGTGCAGCACGGAGTCCGGCATCCCTGCGTACCGCGACGCCGAGGGAAACTGGCGGGGCCGCGCACCGGTGCAAGGACAGGAGTTCGCGGCAGATCCCGCCGCGCGGCGTCGTTACTGGTCACGCAGCATTCTGGGTTGGCCGCATTTCAGCGCCGCCCGGCCCAATGCCGCGCACCATGCACTCGCCGCGCTGGAAAGCCTGGGCACGGTCACCACACTGATCACGCAGAACGTCGACGGGCTGCATCAGAAGGCGGGCAGTCGCGCCGTCACGGAGTTGCACGGCAGCCTGCACACCGTGCGCTGCCTGAAGTGCGAGGCCCGCCTCGCTCGCGACGACATCCAGAAACGCCTGGTGGCTGACAACCCCGCCTATGCGACGGCGCCATCCACGCCCGCCCCTGACGGCGATGCCCACACGACGGAGCATGTGCCGGAAGATTTTCGTATTCCCCACTGCGATGCCTGTGGCGGCGTGCTCAAGCCCGATGTGGTTTTCTTCGGTGACAGCGTGGAGCGTGCGGTGGTGCAGCACTGCATGGAAGCAGTAGCGAACGCGCGCCTGCTCCTCTGCGTGGGCACGTCTTTGATGGTCTATTCGGGATTCCGCTTCTGCCGCCACGCAGCAGAGAGCGGTGTACCGATCGTGGCACTCGGGATGGGCCGAACGCGTGCGGACGAGATGCTCGCGCTCAAGGTGGAGGCACCCTGCGGCCCGGCTCTGCGGATGCTGGCCGACGAGATGGGCGCGCCGGGTACAACACCCATTTAAGCGCTACGCACCGCCTCCGCTCCCAAAAGATCCGCAGCGCCGGAACCGCACGCCAGAACCACACGCATCGCCGCCTCGAACCCGATCTCCGGGTGAAGTTCCACCACCTCGGGCCGCAGGTGATAGACGAAGCCCTGCGTGGGCAAAGGCGCCGTAGGCACATAAACCGTGAAGCTGCCGTCTGCGTGCCGCGCGGTGACGATGGCGATCTGCGATACGGGCGATTGGGGACCATTGAGCCGCACCAGTGCGACCTCACCGCGCAAGGCGCCCGTGCCCTGCCCCGCACCCAGCAACTGCCCGACGGTGTCCCGCACCGTGCGGTAGCCGGGCGTGAGCCTCTCGAGCAGGTGGTCGATGCTCTCCCAGGCCATGGCACCCACGCGGGTGCGGAGCAGGATGCCCGTCAGGAAACAGGCCGCGAGCATGACGGCCACAGCGACTGCGAAAGCCAAGCTCTCACCGCCGGCGATATGCGGGCCGATCACACCTGCGAGCGGTTGCGTGAGCTCACGCAGAAGCCCCGCAAACCATCGCGCCAGGGCAACGAAAAGCAGCAACGGCAGGATGACGGCAAGGCCGCCGAGCATGGCAGTCAGCACGAAGTTTCGCAGTCTTCGCATCGCAGCGCTCCCGTATGGCGTGGGCAGGCAGTCTAGCCGCGTTGCCGGACCACTGCCCGCGCGCGCGACTCAGCCCCTATACTGCCCCCGGTCCCACTCGCCCCGGCACGATGAAACGGCTGATCATCCTTTGCGACGGCACCTGGCAGGATGCCGACATTCCGCAGCGCGTCACCAACGTGCTGCGGCTTGCGCGGCTGATCAAAGCCCGCGCGGCTGACGGCACTCCGCAGGTCACGTTCTATCACCCCGGGCTGGGCTCTGCGGGTGGGTTCGATGCCCTGGGCGCTGGCGCCTTCGGCCTTGGCATAGACCGCGAGATCCAGACGCTCTATCGCTTCCTCGTGCTCAACCACAGCCCGGGAGACGAGGTGTTTTTCTTCGGCTTCAGCCGCGGCGCATACGCGGTGCGGTCCTGCATCGGGATGCTGCGCAATGTGTGGCTGCTGGAGCGGCAGTTCGAGGCGCAGATTCCTGACGCCTACCACGTGTACCGCACGCATTGGGGGCCCGATGCGGACAACGCCCTGCGTTTTCGGGAGGGACGTTCGCGTGAAGTGCGCGTGCGCTTCCTCGGCGTGTGGGACACCGTGGGAGCGCTTGGCATTCCGCTCGATCTCTTTCCCGGCTTCGACGCCACTCGCCACAGCTTCCACGACACCACGATGAGCCGCATCGTCGATCACGCCTGCCACGCGCTGGCCATTGATGAGCGCCGCGCCGCCTACGCACCGACACTCTGGAAAACTCGCTCAGACCGCAGCCGCACCGAACAAGCCTGGTTCAGCGGCGCGCACGGGGACGTGGGCGGCGGTCGGCGCGAGGTGGGCCTGTCTTACATCAGTCTGGAGTGGATGGTCACGCAGGCCGAGCGCGCCGGGCTTGGCGTGGACCGTGCCGCGCTCGACACCTTGATGAAGGCCGACAACCGCGAAGTGCTGCACACGCACATCCCGCTGCCGGTGCGTGCCCCGGGCACCGCGTGGCGCCCAATCGGCACCACCAACGCCGATGAGACGCTGCACCCCAGCGCAGAGCAGCGCTTTTTGCGCGATGCCAGTTATCGCCCGCGCAACCTCCGCGACTTCCTTGCGCGGGACGACCAGATCCGCCTGCCCCTCTGACACACCGGAGCCACCATGCCCAGCGTTTTCACCCACATCATCAACGGCGACCTTCCCGGCCATTTCGTCTGGAAAGACGCCGAGTGCGTGGCCTTCCTGACGATCCAGCCGATCCGCGAAGGCCACGTGCTGGTCGTACCTCGGGCCGAGATCGATCACTGGGACGCCGTGCCCGATGCCACGGCACGGCACCTGATATCGGTGTCGCGAAAAATCGCCCATGGCATCAAGGAAGCGTGGAAGCCGCTACGCGTCAGCCTGATCATCGCGGGCTTCGAGGTGCCGCACACGCACTTGCACCTGATACCAGCCGACGATATGGGCGATCTGTCGTTTGCCCGTGCACGCTCTGCCAGCAAAGAGGAGCTGGCAGACGCGGCAAGCCTGCTGCGCGCCACGCTTCGCACGCAGGGGAATAAAGAGGCGGATTTCTGAAAGAGCGCTTCAATCGCTCAGCGTGAGCGCGTTCGCCGGGCCGGTGACGATCAGGCGGGAGTCCTGCAGCGCCGCCGAGCGATGCACGGCGATCTCGAGATACGCGGGATCCGTGATCATCGTGGTGAAGGCGCGCAGATCCGGGTAACGCACGATCAGGACATCGTCCCAGGCTTTGTCCTGCGGGCCGATAAACATCAACCGCGGCGTGCCGTGCCAAACGATGCTCGCACCCGCCCGGTCCAGAAAGGCCTGCACCGCCAGACCGTAACGCAGATAGGCTTCGCGCCCGGCGCAGGCCGAATGCCCGCTCCCGTCCGGATACACCGCGTGCTCCCGGTAGCGCAGCATGTTGATCATCTCCACGGGCCCGAGATCCGGGTCCATTGCCATCAAGGCGCGGAACTGTGCTTGCTCCGGTTCTATGTGCGTCATGGCGGGCTCCTGTGGTGTGCTGTTTGATCTGAGGATTCAGGGTGAAGCTCCGGCGTACACCGGTGCGCGCGGCAAGCGCACGGGTACGCAGGGCCAGTGTGTTGCGCCCTCGAGGACGCGAAAATCGTCATCGGTGAAATCCTCGGCTGAAGGGCCCAACACATCCGCGTAGGCCACCCGCAGGCAGCGGACCACCTCATGCGGCGGGGCCAAACCCAGACTGCACACGGCGCGCGCAAAGCCCTCGATGCGATAGCGCAGCGCCGGCGGTGCGCCTTCTCCGCGCACCAGGGAGTCGAGCAACGGGTCGAGTTCCTCGCGCAGTGCCGAACGCCAATCGGGCCCCATCATGCCTTCACCGCCGCAGCCTTTTTCTTTTTGCTCCGATGCAGCACCGGCTTCAGCGCCTTGCCCGTGTAAGAGGCTTTCACCGCAGCCACGGCCTCTGGCGTACCGCAGGCCACGATGCTCCCGCCGCCTGCGCCGCCTTCGGGACCGAGGTCGATCAACCAGTCTGCTTCGGCGAGCACTTCGAGGTTGTGTTCGATCACGAGCACCGTGGCACCGCCCTCTACAAGCCGGTGCATCACCTCGAGCAAGCGCTCCACATCCGCCATGTGCAGTCCGACCGTGGGCTCATCCAGCAGATACAGCGGCTGTGGGCGCCCGACAGCCGCCGCCTCGCCCTTCACACGGGCGAGTTCGGTCACAAGCTTGATGCGCTGGGCTTCACCACCCGAGAGCGTGGGGCTCGGCTGGCCCAGACGCAGATAGCCGAGTCCCACCTCGCACAGCAGCTTCAAGGCCCGCGCGATGGCGGTATGCGCCTCGAAGAAGACCGCGGCATCGGAGACGCTCATGTCGAGCACTTCGCTGATGCTGCGATCGCGGTAGCGCACTTCGAGTGTTTCGCTGTTGAAGCGCGCGCCACGGCACTCCTCGCAAGCCACGCTCACATCGGGCAGGAAGCTCATCTCGATCTTCTGCACGCCCTGCCCTTCACAGGCTTCGCATCGACCGCCAGCCGTGTTGAAGGAGAAGCGACCCGCGGTGAAGCCGCGCAGCCTCGCCTCGGGTGTGTTCGCATAGAGTTTGCGGATGGAATCCCACACACCGACGTAGGTTGCCGGGCA
>JBILEG010000224.1:0-5980 GCA_044352225.1 Pseudomonadales bacterium
ACGGATCCCCGATGTCTGATCTTGCACACACCCGTGGTTTGATCCGCATTTTCGCCACACTCGCGCTGGTGTTGGCGACATACCTGCCGTACGCCCATGCGCAGGGCGAGGTGGAAGTGGTGCTGGCATCAGGCGTCGGCAGTACGGTGGAAAGCGCCTCACGCAATGCAGCCGAGAACGCGCTGACGCAGGTGGTAGGCACCTTCATCAATACAGAGAAACAGATCGCCAAGCGCACCGAAATACGCGCCGGCGTCCAATCGCTCACAAAAAGCATCGACACGCGTATGAGCGAGTTCTCGCAAGGCTCCATCGCGAGCTTCCGCAGCCTGGAGGTGATACAGGACGACGGCCTCGTGCGGGTGGAGGCAGAGGTCGGCGTGCGCGTCAGCGAATTCAAGGCCTACGTGAAAAAACTGGCCTCGGACGAGGTGGCCATCGGCAGCAATGTATTCGCACAGGTGGCCGCCGCGGAGCGTAACGCCACCTCGGCGCAGGACATCCTCCTCCAGAAGATATTGATGCCAGCGCTGAGCGGAGAAGTCTCGGAAATGCGGACCGGCGAACCGCTTGTCTACGCGCAACTCGACCCGGAGTTCCAGCAGGCGCTGGGCATAAGACCGGACATGCTCTCGCCCACGACCATCGTGATTCCCGTACAGATCAGCCTGCAACAAGGCTTCCTGGACAACGCACGCGAGGCCTTCACAAACATCGCCGCAGACCGCGAGAGGCTCGTCACGAATACGGGCAGCTGCTACTCGAGGCTGCCGCAGGGCGTCTATGAGAAACGTGGCATGTTGGTAGGGCTGCACAGCTTCAGCGCGCCGTCAGATCTTTTCCTGTTCACCGACGTGCTTCTCGAGCAGGAGCAGAACGACGACGAGTGGAACTTCAACCTTCGCAAGCGCGAATCGTGGCGTCTGTTTTTCTTCGGTACGGGCTTCGGAGACTTCGTGGTTCGCAATCACGAGAAATTCCCGCAGCTGCGCGTGCAACTCAAAGGTGCCGACGGTCAGGTCCTGCTGGAGATGCTGAACCCTGCACAGCGCGAGCTCTTCGTTGTCCGTGATCCGCGGATCCACTACGGGAGGGACGGGTCCGAGGACTATCTGGCGCACCTGAACATCGGGAGCGCCTATGATCTGGGCTGCTTCAGCGTACAGAATGGCGTGGCACTGTTCCCCGAGAAGCGGCTCTACCTAGTGATGAACCTGCAGGCCAGCCAATTGGAGAAGGTCAAGAGCGTGGAAGTGGGTTATGCACTTCCCTGAGCACACGAATAACGATCACAGGAGCGTAGAGATATGAGAATGCACGTCCGCTTGCTGCAGGCAGCAGTTGTGATTGCCGCAGGCGCCTCCCTGTCGGCGTTCGGCGGTGGCGGCTGCAACGAGTATCCCTACAGCGACGGCATCAACGTCGAGGACGTGGCTGGCGGCACCAAGATACTGGCCACATCCTCGGTGAGCGTGACATTGGACGATGTGGACTCGGTGCAGGACGCGCGTGACGAGGCCACGATGGAAGCCAAATCGCTCATCTCGAAGTTCATGTCAGAGGACATCAACAGCGATGAGGTCGTGAACCGCGTGGTTAACGAATCAAAGGTCTCCACTGCGGAGGGCAAGTCAGCCACCCGCGAGGAGCTGGTGGTGCGCGTCAAGACGCTGCGCAATTCCTCCAGCGCGCTCCTGCGCGGTGCGGTAACGCTGGGTGACTGCTATACGCCCGGGCGGGAAATGCGTGTCAGCGTGGGGATCAAGCCGGAGACCATCCGTTCGGCGGAACGGCTGTCGGGGAATGTTTCCGGCTCCCTCGGCATCCAGCAGACGGCACCAGCCGCAGAGAGTGAGGGGCTCCAGAAAGTCGACGGATACAGCAATACCAAGGCTCTGGAGAAGTTCTGAGGGCACAGCGCTCCGTCAACAGACTGAGCGCTGTGCCTTACTCCACCGTAACCGACTTCGCCAGATTCCTAGGCTGATCCACATCGGTGCCCTTCATCACCGCCACGTGATAGGCGAGCAGCTGCAGGGGTACTGTGTAAACAACGGGCTCGAGCAGCGCAGGCACATGAGGCATCTGCACCACGGTGACGGTGTCGCTGTCGGTAAAGCCGGCCTGTTCGTCAGCGAACACATAGAGCTGACCGCCGCGGGCCTGTACTTCGGCGAGGTTTGATCGCAGTTTTTCAAGAAGCTCGTTGTTGGGCGCGACGGTGACCACCGGCATGTCATCGTCCACCAGCGCCAGCGGGCCGTGTTTCAGTTCGCCGGCCGCATAGGCCTCGGCGTGGATGTAGGAAATCTCCTTCAGCTTCAGTGCGCCTTCCAGCGCCACCGGATACTGCGCGCCACGCCCCAGGAAAAGCGCATGGCGTTTCTCGACGAAATGCTCCGCCACCTCGCGGATGCGCTCGTCGAGCTGCAGCACGCGATCGATCAGCGCAGGCAGCGTGTGCATGGCATCCACGAAGGCTCGCTCGGACTCTTCGCTTGCCCCATGGCGTTTTGCCAGCACGGCCGTGAGCAGCATCAGTGCTACGAGCTGCGTGGTGAAGGCCTTGGTGGAGGCAACGCCGATCTCGGGACCGGCCTCGGTCATGATCGCGAGTTGAGATTCGCGCACCAGCGAGGACTGCGGCACGTTGCAGATGGCAAGCGTGGCCTTGAACCCCAAGGTCTGAGCCAAACGCAGCGCAGCGAGTGTGTCTGCTGTTTCACCGGACTGGGAGATGGTGACGAAGAGCGTGTCCTTGGAGACGACGAGTTTGCGGTAGCGGAACTCGCTCGCGATCTCGACGGCGCAGGGAATCCCCACGTGTTCCTCGATCCAGTAACGCGCAACCAGCCCCGAGTGGTAACTGGTGCCACAGGCAACGATCTGCACCGCGGCAATGCCGTCGAAGACTTCGTCGGCGGCAACACCGAGCGCTTGCTCCAGGATCCGCTTGCTACCGATGCGTCCGCGCAGCGTGTTCGCGACGGCGCGCGGCTGCTCGTGGATTTCTTTCAGCATGTAGTGGCGGAAACGGCCCTTGTCTGCTGAATCGGCGTGGTCGCCCATTTGCTCGATGGCTCGCTGCGCGTCACGGCCCATCGCGTCGCAGATGCGCACACCGAGCGTGGTGAGCTCCACCACGTCGCCTTCCTCGAGGAAAATCACGCGGTCGGTGACCTGTCGGATCGCCATCTGGTCCGAGGCCACGAAGTGCTCGCCGATGCCGATGCCCACCACAAGCGGGCTGCCTTTGCGTGCGGCCACCAGACGGTGCGGCTCGTCGCTCGCGATAACGGCGATGGCATAGGCTCCGTCCAGACGGGGGATGGCGAGCTTCACGGCATCGAGCAGACTCGCGCCCTGCTGGCGCAACTGGTCGATCAGATGAACGATCACCTCGGTGTCGGTTTCGGAGCTGAAGACATAACCCGCGGCGCGCAATTCCTCGCGCAGTTCCACGTGGTTCTCGATGATGCCGTTATGAACCAGCGCCACGCGGCCGGCACTGCGGTGGGGGTGGGCGTTGGCTTCGGTGGGTTTGCCGTGCGTGGCCCAGCGCGTGTGGGCGATGCCGGTGGTGCCGTTCAGTGGCTCGCTGTCGAGGCTCTCGGTCAAGGCCGCAACCTTGCCCACGCGGCGGGTGCAACCGATGTTTCCGCTCGCGTCGATAAGCGCAACGCCAGCCGAGTCGTATCCCCGGTATTCGAGCCGGCGCAGTCCCTCGATCAAGATGCCGCTCACCTGACGCTGCGCCACTGCTCCCACGATTCCGCACATGTTCAGGATTCCTTTTCCGGGCGCTTCCAGCCATCGATGTTGCGCTGTTTTCCGCGCGCGACGGCAAGCGTGTTTTCAGGTACAGAAGTGGTAATCACCGATCCAGCACCGACAGTAGCGTGCGCGCCTACGGTAACGGGCGCGACCAGCGCGGTGTTCGAGCCGATGAAGGCTCCGTCGCCGATGCGTGTCTCGAATTTGTTCACGCCATCGTAGTTGCAGGTGATGGTGCCGGCACCGACATTCACGTCTTCGCCCAGCACGGCATCACCCACGTAGCTCAGGTGGCTGATCTTGCTGTGGGCGCCGATGTCGGCTTTTTTGGTTTCGACGAAGTTGCCGATCTTCGCGCCCTCGCCCATGCGTGTGCCGGGGCGCAGCCGCGCGAAGGGACCCACGCTGCAGCCAGAGGCGATGCGGGCGCTTTCGATCACCGAGTGCGGATGGATGGTGACACCATCACCGATCTCGACATTCTGCAGCACACAGCCTGCGCCGATGCTGACGTTACTGCCGAGGGTATTGTCGCCCTCGAATATCACGTTGATGTCGATGCTCACATCCGTGCCGTGGCGCACGCTGCCACGGATATCGATGCGCGCCGGGTCGAGCAGAGTGACGCCGGCGAGCATCAGTTGCCGTGCTCGGGCAGCCTGCGCCGCGCGTTCGAGAGTGGCGAGTTGTGCGCGATCGTTGACGCCGGCAACTTCTGTTTCGCCGGAAGCGGTAATGGCTTCGACGCGAACGCCACCATTGGCCGCCATCGCGATGATGTCGGTCAGGTAGTACTCGCTCTGGGAGTTGTGATTCTGCAGTTGATCGAGCCATCCGCAGAGGCGGGAAGTGGGCACGGCCATGATGCCCGTGTTGACCTCCCGGATGGCGCGCTCTGCGTCTGAGGCGTCCTTGTGCTCGACGATCGCCCTCACGCTACCGTGGGCATCACGCAGGATGCGCCCATAACCGGTGGGGTCGGCTAGTTCCACGGTGAGGAGTCCGAGCGCGCCGCGTGCCGCGGCTGCGAGCAGGCTTTGCAAACTCTGCTGGCCAATCAGGGGCACGTCGCCGTAGAGGACAAGAGTGGTCCCACCGGCCACGAGTGAGGGGGCCGCCTGTTGCACCGCATGGCCAGTGCCAAGTTGCTCTTCCTGCAGTACCCAGCGCGCGGCTGGCGCACTGACTCCGGTCTTCACGCGTTCTGCGCCATGGCCAATCACGATGTGCAGGCCTTCGGGCCGGAGTGCGAGGGCTGCGTCGATGACGTGCTGGAGCAAGGGCTTCCCGGCCAGAGAGTGCAGAACCTTGGGTAGCGCGGATTTCATCCGGGTGCCTTGACCGGCGGCGAGGATCACGACATCGAGAGTCACGGGTAGCCCGACCTTTTTGCGAGTGGCGGTACGGTGAGCGGGAAGGATAGTTCAATTACCTTCGAGTGGTCGTCCTGGCCTGAGGGTCGGATGTGGGGGCGCGCCATGCGCGCGACTGCGTCAGAGGGCTCACGTTATTGCCGTGTCGGGGGCATGGCCCCCTCCTACGGGGAGCAGCTTTTGTAAGGGGCATGGCCCTTCACTGTCCGACATTTCCTACAGACACCCGGCGCACTGCACGCCTAGCCTTTCACCAGCCCGGCACCCGCCGCGCCACAACCCACGAAAGGAACCCCCGGCATGGACGCCGCCCGACTCCTCGATCCCAAGAACGACGCCGTCTTCAAGCGCCTCTTCACCGGTGCTCCGCACCTGCTGGACTTCGCTCTGTTCCAGGATGAAGATCAGGCGATCTGGTGTTTCGAGCTGCGCGACCGCGAGCAGCACGACGTACGCTTGGGCGAGGAACTGCAGTTCAACCTGATCGAGCTGCCCAAGGCCGATCGGTTGGGTGCCGGGGGCCCGGCGCTCGCGGCCTGGGTGGCATTCCTGAAGCATTGGCAGGAGGAGCAACGGATGAACGAGATCAACTACCCGCCGGTGAAAGAAGCCATGGACCGGATCCGTGACCTGAGCGATGACTGGGCGACCTGGCACGAGGCCACCCGACGCCAGATGGCGATCATGGATGAGAAGCAGTTCCGCAAGGAGGCGATCGAAGAGGGGTTGGCTGAGGGGCGGGCAGAGGGGCTGGCCGAGGGGCTGGCCGAGGGACGGGCCGAGGGACGGGCCGAGGGACGGGCCGAGGGACGGGCCTCAGGGCTGGACGAAGG
>JBILEG010000567.1:0-5972 GCA_044352225.1 Pseudomonadales bacterium
AAAATATCCCAGTACACGCGTTATGGCACTCTCGCGCTCGCGATTATCCAGGCAACCGGGATGTCGGTGGGTATGGCGGCACAGGGCCTGTTTTACGCGACGGGGTTCAGCGTCGTATTTGTGGCGATAGTCTCTTTGGTGGCTGGCGCAATGTTCATGATGTGGCTCGGTGAGCAGATCACCGAGCGTGGCATCGGGAACGGGATTTCGATGTTGATCTTTGCTGGCATTGTGGCTGGACTTCCGAGCGCTCTGGGCCAGACGCTCGAGCAAGCGCGACAAGGTGAACTGAACGTTCTCGTTCTCCTTGCGGTACTCGTTATCGCAGTCGGCGTAGTGTTTCTCATCGTCAGGATTGAGCGTGGCCAACGACGCATTACCGTCAATTACGCCAAGCGCCAGGTCGGGAGGCAGATGGTTCAGGGACAAGCCAGCCACTTGCCGCTGAAAGTGAACATGGCCGGCGTCATTCCCGCCATCTTCGCCAGCAGCATTCTGTTGTTCCCCGCCTCGATCGCGCAGTGGTTCGGCCAGTCGGCGCAGAACATGGAGTGGCTGCAGAACGTTGCATTCGTGCTCGGGCCGGGACAACCCCTGAATATCGTGCTGTTTACCGGGCTGATCGTGTTCTTCTGCTTCTTCTACACGGCCTTGGTTTTCAATCCGAAGGAAGTTGCCGAGAATCTGAAGCGCTCGGGCGCCTATGTGCCTGGAATTCGGCCTGGCGAGCAAACAGCGAATTTCATTGACGGTGTGCTGACCAGACTCACTTTCTTCGGTGCAGCCTACATTGCAGCGGTCTGTCTGATGCCGCAGGCGCTGGTCGTGATGTGGAACGTTCCCTTTTATCTCGGGGGTACGTCATTGCTGATCGTGGTGGTCGTGGTGATGGACTTCATGGCGCAGGTTCAGTCTCACCTGATGTCGCACCAGTACGAGTCGCTGCTGAAGAAGGCGAACCTCAAGAATTATGGCGGCCGGCGCTGAGTCGTCCGGGCAAAGAGCGGGAGTAGGAAGATGAAAGTACAGGCGTCCGTCAAAAAGGTCTGCCGCAATTGCAAGATCGTGCGCCGCAAAGGCAGCGTACGCGTCATCTGCAAGGTCGAACCCCGTCACAAGCAGCGTCAGGGCTGATCGGGAAAATTCCGCGGCAGATTCTGTCGCGATTGATTTGAACAGGGTCCGAGGCTAAGATGCCGCGCTTTTTTCGGCGGCTTTGCCCGGCCAAACTGGAGTGATCTGAATGGCTCGTATTGCGGGTGTGAACATCCCGGACAACAAGCACGCGGTCATCGCGCTGACCTACATCTTCGGAATCGGTAATACCCGTGCCCGCCAGATTTGTGATGCTGCCAATGTCCCGGAAACGGCCCGCGTAGGGTCCCTGTCCGAAGAACAGCTTGAATCGCTTCGCGGAGCGGTGGGCAAGTTCACCGTCGAAGGCGACCTTCGTCGCGAGGTGAACATGAGCATCAAGCGCCTCATGGATCTGGGCTGCTATCGGGGACTCCGTCACCGCAAAGGCCTCCCGGTTCGCGGTCAACGTACCAAGACGAATGCGCGCACCCGGAAGGGTCCGCGGCGTCAGATCAAGAAGTAATCCGGCCTCCGGCCGGATCGCACAGCACATCCAGGAACAGCAGCAATGGCAAAGCCCGCCGCATCCAAGACTGTCGTAAAGAAGAAGGTGCGCCGTCAGGTCGCAGACGGCATCGCACACGTGCATGCTTCCTTCAACAATACGATCGTCACGATCACCGACCGTCAAGGCAACACGCTCAGCTGGGCCACCTCTGGTGGTGCCGGTTTCCGCGGCTCGCGCAAGAGCACACCCTTTGCGGCACAGGTGGCAGCAGAGAAAGCGGGAAACATCGCGCTTGAATACGGCCTCAAGAATCTCGATGTTCAGGTCAAGGGTCCAGGCCCAGGGCGTGAATCTGCTGTTCGGGCGCTGAATGCCTGCGGCTACAAGATCACCAATATCACCGACGTCACGCCGATCCCGCACAACGGGTGCCGGCCTCCCAAGAAACGTCGCGTGTAATCAAACAGGACCAGGGTAACCGGAAATGGCGAGGTATATCGGACCGACCTGCAAGCTCTCGCGCCGCGAGGGTACCGACCTCTTCCTGAAGAGCGGCGTACGCGCCCTCGACACGAAGTGCAAAACTGAAACGGCGCCAGGCGTTCACGGCCTGCGTCGTGGACGTCTGTCGGACTACGGCGTACAGCTTCGCGAGAAGCAGAAAGTGCGCCGCATCTATGGCGTGCTGGAGCGTCAGTTCCGCAACTACTATCAGGAGGCTGCTCGCAAGCGTGGCGCCACCGGCGAGAACCTGCTCCGCCTCCTGGAGTGTCGTCTCGACAACGTCGTATACCGCATGGGGTTCGGCTGCACGCGGCAGGAGTCGCGTCAACTCGTATCGCACAGCGCGATCCTGGTAAACGGCAAGAAACTCAACATCCCGTCATATCAGGTGCAACCCGGTGACGTGATTTCGGTGCGCGAGCGCTCCAAGAAGCAATTGCGCATCCAGTCGGCGATGGCGCTGGCGGCGCAGCGTGGTTCGATGGAGTGGATCGAGGTTGACGCGAACAAACTCGAGGGTACGTTCAAGCGGGCCCCGGACCGAATCGACCTGTCTCCCGACATCAACGAGAACCTGATCGTGGAGCTCTACTCGAAGTAAGCGGCTCTCCCTCAGTTTTCATGCAGCAGGTGCTATATGCAATTGACCGTCAGTGATTTCCTCACCCCCCGGCTGATCGAAGTCCAGCAGGTTGCCCCGACACGCGCCAAGGTTACGCTCGAGCCTTTGGAGCGCGGTTTTGGCCATACGCTGGGTAACGCGCTTCGCCGCATCCTGCTCTCCTCCATGCCCGGCTGTGCCGTGACGGAAGTCGAGATCGAGGGTGTCCTCCACGAATACAGCACCATCGAGGGCGTTCAGGAAGACGTCATTGACATACTCCTCAACCTCAAGGGGCTTGCGGTACTGCTCAACGGGCGCGAACACACCACACTTACGCTGAGCAAGAAAGGCCCGGGTATCGTTACAGCCGACGATATCCAGCGCGATCATGGTGTCGAGATCAAGAATCCCGAGCACGTTATCGCCCACCTGAACAGCGGCGGGCAGTTGAAGATGCAGATCAAGATCGAGCGCGGTCGGGGCTATGTGCCCGCAGACTCTCGTGAGAACCCTGACGAGACGCGCTCCATCGGGCGTCTGCAGCTCGACGCGAGTTTCACCCCTGTCCGTCGCGTTGCTTACAACGTAGAGGCGACCCGCGTCGAGCAGAGGACCGACCTCGACAAACTGATCATCGATCTCGAGACCAACGGCACGATAGACCCCGAAGAAGCGATTCGCCGCGCTGCGACGATCCTTCACGATCAGCTCCGTGTGTTCGTGAATCTCAAGGATTCCGAGCCTACTGGCGCCGGCTCCAAGGATGAGCCGCCGATCGATCCGATCCTGCTTCGTCCGGTTGACGATCTCGAGCTTACCGTGCGTTCGGCCAACTGCCTCAAGGCCGAGAATATCTACTACATCGGAGACCTGGTGCAGCGCACCGAGGTTGAGCTCCTGAAGACCCCGAATCTCGGGAAGAAGTCACTCACAGAGATCAAAGACGTGCTTGCCTCGCGCGGGCTGTCGCTTGGTTTGCGCCTCGAGAACTGGCCGCCGGCCAACCTCAAGGGCGAGATCCGCGGGCACTGAGCCGCGAAACTGAATTCAAGGGAATAGAGTCATGCGTCACCGTACTTCAGGCCGCCAGCTGAGCCGTAACAGCTCGCACCGTACTGCCATGTTCCGCAACATGGCCGTGTCGCTCGTCGAGCATGAGCTGATCCGGACCACTCTGCCCAAAGCCAAGGAGTTGCGGCGTTTTGCGGAGCCTCTGATTACGCTGGCCAAGAGCGATTCCGTAGCCAATCGCAGGCTCGCTTTCAGCCGCACTCGCAGCAAGGAAGCGGTCGGCAAGCTTTTCTCCGAACTCGGTCCTCGCTACAAGGAGCGCCCCGGTGGCTACATCCGGATCCTGAAGTGTGGGTTCCGCCCTGGGGATTCTTCGCCGATGGCTTTCGTCGAGTTGGTGGATCGTCCTCGGGCAGTGACGGGTGGCGGTGACGACGAGGAGTAGTTCTCGTTCTCCTCTACATCAGAGAAAAGGCCGGCAATTGCCGGCCTTTTTCTTTTGCATGTCTGATCCGACTTTCTCAGGTCACGATGAAGAAGTCTCCCGCGGTCAGCTTTACCGGATGGGTGGTGGACCCTACCTGTCCGAACTGCAGAGGGTCGAAGGTCTCGCCGTTACCGTCAGCATCGTAGAAGAGAGCCCCGGAAATGCTGTCATAGATGAGCCTGGTCGCCCCGGTGGCAACTTCACCGTTCTGCAGCAACTGATCTGGAGCAAGGCTGCCGGTGATGCCGGCATCGAAGGCGGTAAAGATGTCATCGTCCAATACGATCTTGTCACCCTGCGAACGACTGAACGCCTGAATCACGTCGATGTCAGCACCCAACGCTATAGCGCTATCGAACACAAACAAATCCCCACCCGAGCCTCCAATGAGAAGGTCAGCCCCGGCCCCGCCCACCAACATGTCGGACCCAAGTCCACCGAACAGCGTGTCTGAACCTTCTCCCCCGGCAAGGGAATCTGCCCCGCCCGCTCCGTTAAGTTTGTTTGCCCCCGTGTTTCCGACCATGAGATTGGCAGACAGGTTCCCTGTCGCAGAACTCGATGCCAATCCAGACAAGCGCAACTCCTCTATGTTGCCTGCCAGCAGTCGAACCGCGATTGCGCTTTGGACGACATCGTACCCGCCGCCAGCGAATTCGGTCACGGTGTCGCCGAAGCCGAGGATGTAAAAATCGTCCCCTGAGCCTCCTCGCAAGACGTCCGCGTCCAAACCTCCGGAGAGAGTATCGTTTCCGTCACCCCCGGCGAGGGTGTCTTTCCCGGCGCCGCCCACGAGGACATCGTTGCCGCCCAACCCTGTCAGGGTGTTTGCGAGTGAATTCCCCGTGAGGGCGTTATCAAGAGCGTTTCCGGTTCCCGTGTTGGCCGCGTTGCCTGTTAGGAGAAGGTTCTCGACGTTTGCCTTCAAGGCCCAGTCGACCGAGCTATTGACCTGATCGATCCCCTGACCCGGACCTTCAACCACGACATCGTTCAGGGAAACAACATAGACGTCGTTGCCATCGCCACCAACGAGAGAGTCAGGCTCGGATCCGCTGCCGCCGTGCAAGGTGTCATCCCCTGCGCCACCAGACAGGGTGTCCGCACCGGCCTCGCCGAACAGTGCGTTGCCGCTGCTGTTTCCAGACAGGGCATTGGCGAGGGCGTTGCCGGTGCCTCGGAGAGCGTCTGTACCGCTCAGGTACAGATCCTCCACCTCGTCGGGCAAAACAAAACTGACGCTCGACGAGACAGAGTCATGACCACCGCTGGCCTGCTCAATGATGATTCTGTTGCCTGAGACGATGTAACGGTCGTCTCCTGTGCCGCCGTCCGCTCTCAGCGGGCCGGTCCCGTAAAGATGGATCTCGTCCGAGAGGGAAGAGCCGGTCAACGTAGGTGCCAACGGTACACCGCCCTGATCGAGGCGAAGGCCATAGATTCCCAGCCCGCTCCCATCCTGTCCCGGTGATTGCCAGAGCACAAAAACCTTGCCATCGGGTGCGATTGCCGGGGCGGTGAGGGTCTGGTTTCCGGTGGTGAAGGCGTTGAGGCGAACCTCGGAAGAGGTAGCCAAACCGTCAGCAGTGAAGCTACGGAAGAACGCGCCACCTGAACTCCCGTCTTGCATATCCGAAGTCCAGGTAACTGCGTACCCTCCATCCTGAAGAGCTATGACCCGCGGCAAGATCTGTGCGCCCGCGGTGGTCTCGTTTACCTGAACCTCATCGCTGATCGCTGTCCCCGACGCTGAAAAATGCCTCGCAAAAACGCCTGCCAGC
>JBILEG010000362.1:0-4058 GCA_044352225.1 Pseudomonadales bacterium
GAAGTAGTGGCCGGCACGGCTCGACTGCACCGTCACCCGGGCGAGCTTTCCGTCCACGGTGTCGAGCAGCGTCATGAGCCATCCGGCGGCCAGCCCACTCGCGAAGTGACCCTGCACGAACAGCCATGCCGCAGCGCACGTCAACAGGAAGCTCACCGTGGTGACGGCATTCGGCGTGATGCCGGACGCCGCGCACCACCGCACGATGCGCTTGGCGGGTCGCGGCCACATCCACTTCGTCACCAGGTCGGTGATGCCTTTGTAGGCGTTGCCATAGAGCTGGTCCTCCAACGCCCCTTGCCGGGCCTGCGTCAGGGGTTCGAGCAGCGGGGGCTCCGCGCGGCGCAGTTTCACGTCGAAACTGGCGAGTTCCGTAGATGAGATCTCGCGCAGGTGCGCCGGCAGCGCAAGGTCCGCCTCGAGAAGGGCTGCACTGACCGGCCCGGCATCACCCGCATCCACAAAGGCGGCTGCACGGCCGCCGTCGCGGGCACAGCGAAGCACCGTGCCAGGCCGCGCAAGGAGCGAGGAAATGGTGCGGGTCTCGAAAAGGTACTCTGCCCGAAGAAGCAGCACAGACTCGCCGCTCGCGCTGATATCCATGCCCAGCGATGCGAGCTGGCGGCGCAGGCGTTCTGCAGCATCGAGCCCCCAGAGCGTGACCGGCGATTCGCCGACGATACGGACAGCTACGGTCATGTCTGGGATTCCGATAGAGTTCAGGTTGTCACGCGCATCAGTGGCGCATGTGGGCCGGAGTAAGGGTTTGCGCCCGAGCGCCAACCGAATTGCCGGAGAATAAAGCCCCGCCCTGACCCGGGCCAGCCCCTGCTTCAGGTGGATGAAAACGCCCGCTGATCCTGTGCGGCGCGCGCCGCACGGCCCGCGTCGGCAGCAAGCAGCCTGTCACGACGGGAGAACACCGCGGATGATGCCGCCAGTCAAGTACCTCGAATGCGACGGTCGCCGCGTGGCGTTGCGCCTGTTCCGCCCACCGGAACGCATAACACCGCCGCGTGCACGCGTGCTCTTCGTGCACGGCTGGACCGGCGCGCAAGACGCGAATGACGTACGCCTTGCCCGCGTGCTGGCGCGCGATGGTTTCCTGTGCCTCAGCTTCGATCTGGGCGGCCACGGATTGAGCGATGGGCAGCTGCATGACTTCACTCTGGAGGATTTCCTCGCCCAGACCCGCGCCGCCTTTGACTGGCTGCAGGGCGCCGATGACAGCGGCAGCCCGATCGCCGTGTGCGGCTGCAGTCTGGGGGGGTATCTTTCGATACTTCTCTCACGGGAACGCCCCGTGTCGGCGCTCAGCCTGCGCGTGCCTGCCAACTACCCCGACGGGATCTTCACCGCTCCCCCGCTGGGGCAGTACATCGAAAGCGGTGCCTCGCGTGCGTGGCGATCCGCACCGCGCAGCCCGGCGGAGAACCGCGCCCTCGCCGCCCTGCGGGACTTCAGGGGGCCCGTGCAGCTCATTGCAGCCGGGCGAGACGAATCGATTCCGCTGCAGACGATCCGCAATTTCGTGGCTGCTGCCGAGCCCGCCCGCCTCGATTACCACCTGCTGGAGGAGGCCACCCACACGCTCTACGAGATTCCCGCCATGGGCAAGCTCTCGTTCCGGTTGCTGCGGAACTGGCTGCTCGGACTCTGGCCGGATCGCTGAGGAACACGCATGAGCATCGCATCACGGATACGCACCATTCCCCACTATCCGCGCGAGGGGATCATGTTTCGCGACATCACCACATTGCTGCAGGACGCAGAGGGCTTCGGCTTGATGATCGGCTCGCTGGTGGAACAGTACCGCGGCCAGCCCATCGACAAGGTGGCGGCCGTCGAGGCGCGTGGATTCATCCTCGGAGCACCACTGGCATGGGCGCTCGGTGCCGGCTTCGTGCCCATCCGCAAGCGCGGCAAGCTGCCGGCCGGCGTGATCGGTCGCGATTACGCGCTGGAGTACGGCATGGACAGGCTCGAAATCCATACGGACGCCATTACCCCCGGCGAGCGGGTGCTGCTGGTGGACGATCTGATCGCGACGGGTGGCACCGCAGAAGCGGCAGCCGGGCTGGTGCGCGACCTGGGAGGACATATCGTGGCCTGCGCCGCAGCCATCAACCTGCCCGATCTGGGCGGAACGCAACGACTCGAGGCCCAGGGCATACAGACGTTCTGGCTCGCCGAGTTCAGCGGACACTGAGCTCCGCCGGGAACGCAAGACGAACAGGGGAGGACGCATGACACTGCAACGGCGACAGTTCCTGATCCGGGCAGGCGTGCTGTCGCTCGGCGTCGGGGCCTCGGAGCTCCTGTCAGCATCCGCGAGCGCAGCGGAACGCAGCGCGGCCGGCAACTTCGATCCGGTGGAGCGTTCGCTCGCCGAACTTCAGCGTGCGATGACGCGCGGCGAGGTGGGCTCCGCCGCGCTGGTAGCGGCCTACCTCGATCGCATCGCCCGTTTCGACCACGCCGGGCCGCAGTATCGCTCGGTGCTGGCCATCAACCCGGCTGCGCTGGATGCCGCACGCACGCTGGACCAGGAGCGCAAGGCCGGCAAGATACGCGGCCCGCTGCACGGCGTGCCGCTGCTGATCAAGGACAACATCGAGACACTGGATCCGCTTCCGACCACCGCGGGTTCACTGGCCCTCGCGCAGTCTTTTCACACGTCGGACGCCCCCCTGGTGGCACGCCTGCGTGCGGCCGGCGCGGTCGTGCTGGGCAAGGCAAACCTCAGCGAATGGGCGAATTTCCGCGGCGATCATTCCATCAGCGGCTGGAGCGCAGTGGGCGGCCAGACGCGCAATGCCTATGACCGCCTGCGCAACCCTTCGGGTTCGAGCGCGGGTTCTGCGGTGGCGGCCGCAGCGAGTTTCTGTGCAGCCGCCATCGGAACCGAGACAGACGGCTCGATACTCTCGCCCGCCTCGGTAAACGGGCTTGTAGGCCTGAAACCCTCGGTGGGTACGGTGAGCGGCAAGGGCATCGTGCCCATCACGCCGCGACAGGACACGGCCGGCCCCATGGCGCGATCGGTGGCGGATGCCGCGCTGCTCTTTGCCGCGATGCGTGAGCCGGGCAAGGCAGCGGCACCGGGGCTCGCCGAACTGGAGACCACACGCCTGCGCGGGCTGCGCATCGGCGTGCTGGCGCCCGCAGCCTCATCGCACAGCGGTGCGGCGGGTGTGCACCGGGATGTACGCGCGGCCCTGCTTCAGGAAGGGGCGGTCCTGATCGATGCAGACGCACCCGCCGGTTTCGCCGTCTTCGGGGACGCCGAATACGAAGCCATGCTCTTCGAGTTCAAGGCAGCGATCGGGAGCTACCTGGCCGGGCTGGACCCCGCACGGGTCCCCACTCGCACGCTCGCCTCCCTGATCGACTTCAACCGTGCGCACCCCGCCGAGGAACTCAGGCTCTTCGGCCAGGAAATCTTCGAACTCGCAGAGACCAAAGGCGGCCTCGACGACCCGGCCTATCGCAAGGCGGTGGACGCGGTATCGCTCGGCGCGGATACCGACGGGCTGGCAACACTCTTCACGCAGACGCGGGCGAGCCTGCTGCTCGCGCTCTCGAACGGCCCTGCGGAACTGATCGACACGGTGTGGGGCGAGCGCCCCGACGGTGGCTGGCCGCAGATCGCCTCGGCCGCGGCGGCGGCAGGGTATCCGAGCATCACACTGCCGGCGGGTACGATCCACGGCCTGCCCATCGGCGTGACGCTGGTGGCGCGGCGCTTCGAAGAGAGCGCGTTGCTGTGCGCGGCGTTCGCGCTCGAGCGCGTGCTGCAGGCGCGCAAGGCGCCCGTGATCGGCTAGTTGCCGGTCGGTGCAAGACACAGCCGCGACAGATGGAGGCATTGCGGCGCGGCTCAGGGCCCGCCGCCGAGCTCCTTTACGATACGGTCCAGAAATGCCAGCCCCTCCATGGGTTCGCTCCCCGCAAGCACCGCGTAGCGGTCGCTCTCGTCGAGCGGCAGATACTGCGCCAACTGGTAGGCAAGCTCCGCGGCATCGCGCGGGTGAGGCTGCACACCGAGCCGCGCGAGC
>JBILEG010000225.1:0-5919 GCA_044352225.1 Pseudomonadales bacterium
CTGAGGCTCGGGCACTTCGATGTGCTCGAGCGAAGGGACCTCGGGCAGGTGCGGCGCGACCACTGGATCCAGTTGGTTCTCGCCAAACGCGCGGCGTAGATATTCACCCGCAGTCCGCAGGCAAAGTACCGCCGACGCGGGGTGGGGCGTCCGGAGGGGCGCTGCTAGACTCGCGGCCAAACCACTGCCGGGTCTTTCGATGCAGACCGTTCTCAAGAAGATCAGCCGCTTCGTGATCCTCGGCCTGTGCTTCTGGCTGCCGCGCGAGCGAAAGATCCGCCTCGAGCGCTGGCTTCGCGGAAAAGAAGAGTTCCGCAAGCTCGAACTCGCGGATTGCGTCATCGTCTCCTTCGGCAAGAGCGGGCGCACCTGGCTCAGGGTGCTTCTCTCCCGTTTTTATCAGGTGCGCCACGGGCTCTCGGAGCGCCACCTGATCGGCTTCGACAACCTGCACAACCGCAACGGTGCCATCCCGCGAATTTTCTTCACGCACGACAACTACCTGAAGGACTACACCGGCCACGCCGAAGACAAGCGGGACTACTACGGGAAGAAAGTGATCCTGCTGGCACGCAACCCGCTCGACACCACGGTATCGCAGTTCTTCCAGTGGAAGTTCCGGATGCGCCCCGGGAAGAAATCGCTGAATGCCTACCCCGAGCACGGCGCAGACGTGGAGCTCTACCCTTTCATGAAGGAGCCTTCGGCAGGTCTCCCCAAAGTCATCGACTGGTTGAACCTTTGGGCGCACGAAGCACCCAAGTGCAAGGATTTCCTGTTGGTGAGCTACGAAGACATGCGCGCCGACACGGCCGGCACTCTCGCACGCATCGTGGAATTCATCGGCACGCCCGGCACTGCCGAGGAGTTGCAGGCTGCGGTCGAATTCGCTTCGGTCGAGAACATGCGCAACATGGAACTCAAGCGCACGTTCTGGCTCTCGGGCAGCCGGATGGTTGCCAAGGACAAGGACAATCCGAACTCCTTCAAGGTACGCAAGGCCAAGGTGGGCGGCTACCGCGATTACTTCAGCGATACCGAAGCCGCAGACCTCGAACAGATCATGGCGCGTGACCTTTCGCCTTTCTACGCTTTCCCCCTGGATGGCGACCGGACCACGGGCTCACAGACCGGATGAACCAACACTGCGCGCCCCGCCCGGGCGGCGCGCCAGAACCGGAGGACCGCACCATGCAGAACTGCGTATTCATCCAGACAAACCACAAGCAGTACACCGGCGCCCTCGTCGCACAACATGCGCTACGCCGGTACTCGGCCCACAACGACAAGTTCGAGATCCGCATCATTGATGCGCGTGACTACTCCTATTTCCAGGCGCGCGAAGGGCAGACCTACCTGCGCGACGGCGTGAAGCGCGTCTGGCTGAACGACGACCTGCAGTCGTTCACTCTCACACGCTTCATGCCGCCGGAACTGATGGGATTCCAGGGGCGTGCCATGGTGATCGATCCGGACGTGTTCGCCTGCGCGGACGTGTGGGACCTGTTCTCCCGGGACATGGAGGGCAAGTCGATTCTCTGCCGCCCACGCTCCGGCACCAAGGGAATCATCGACAAGTGCTTCGCGACCAGCGTCATGCTGCTCGACTGCGAGAAGTTGCAGGACTGGAAAGTCGAGGAGCGCTTCCAGCGCATGTTCGACTTCAGCTTCGACTACATGGACTGGATCTGCCTGAAGACCGAAGCCCGAGATACCGTCGGACTCCTGGAGAACGAGTGGAACGATTTCGACAAACTGACGCCCGCCACGCGCATGCTGCACACCACGCGACGCCGCACGCAGCCGTGGAAGACAGGCCTTCCTGTCGATTTCAGAATCGCAGAGCGCTTCCGTCTTTTCCCTCCGGCCGCGTGGCTGATGCGGGCGCGGCGCCATCTCTTCGGCGAGTACGGCCTGATGGGAAGCTACAAGCAGCACCCGGATATCAATCAGCAGCACCTGTTCTTCGGTCTGCTGAAGGAGTGTCTGGCCAACGGAAGCGTTACGGAGTCGTTCCTGCGCGAAGAAATGGCTGTAAACCACCTGCGCCACGATGCCTTCGAGGTGCTTGAACGAACCCCTGACCTGCCCCCCGCACCGTTGCACCCTCTTTCGAGCTCGATGACCCGCGCCGCCTGATCCCGGACCTCAGGTTCCGCGCTACCGCTGGGGAGTGAACAGGGCCGAAACCGCGAGCGCTGCTGCCAATGTGTCGTCGGGCCTTTCCTCGCCCGGGATGCGCTGCTGCTCGGCTTCGCCGAGCCACACTGCCCTGCCCTCGCCGACCAGGCTGCGCATCATGGCCTCGGCGTCACGGCGCATGCGCACAGGCCCGAGCGTCCCGGCGAGCCGGTGTATCAGCGCGTCGAATCGGTAGTTGTATCCGCGCTTCCACCATCCGGCACCGTCCTCGAGACTGAAGAGGTGAACGGGCCTGCCCGTAAACTCCGCTTCCGCGACCATCGAAACACTGTCAGCTGTCACGACAAACCGATCGGCAATCGCAAGAAAGCCGAGGTAGGGATTGTTTTCCCTGGCGCCTCCCCACCGATGCGCGTGCAGGGGTACGTCGAGCTCCGCCGTAAAGGCGTCGAACCCTCCCTCAGGCGTGCGCGCGCTGTCAGTGACCAGCACCGAGCCGCCAAGTGAGCGGGCCATGCCGTTCACCAGGGTGCCAAGACGACGGGCCTTCGCCTGCGTGAAGACACAAGCACCACTGTTGCCACCCAACAGGACCGCGATCCGCGGCGAAGGCAGATGCGCGAGCACGGGCGCCCAGCGTTCACGAGCCGTACGCAAGAGCGCTTCATCGAGCCTGTGCATCGGCAATGCGTTCATGTGGACGTTGGGGAACGTGCCAATGGGGTACTGCGGAGTAGCAATCACCAGATCGAAACAACCCGGATCCGCCCATGGCCGGCCCACGTGCACGAGGCGCGACACCCCTCCGGATTGCCGTTGAATCCAGCGCGCGACAGGCTCGTTCCTCCGCCCGGAACTGATCACGAGATCAGGCCACGGCGCACGGAGCGGGCTCGAACGCTTGCGGTCTATGCCAAGCAGCGTGACGCCGAGAAAACGGTTTGCCACTAGCTCCCATGGACGATGAACGAGGTTCTTCTCTTCGCACGGCCAGCCCAGGCGCGCGGCAAGCGCCAGCACCTGTGTGTTGTCGCCCGCCTTGCGGCCGAGCAACACCCAGACACGGGGCTCCGGTGAGTGCAGCAAAGGGGCTTCAGGCACGCTGGGACTGACTCCTCGCTCGATGGCGGGGTATCGATACTGCATTACAATACCAGCCCATGCTCATCGAACGTTATGTCACGGCAGAGATAGCCCGGCCCTTTGCTGCAGGTCTGGGACTGCTCGTCGCCGTGTTCGTCGCGTTCACCGTGGCAATGAAACTCTCCGATGCGGCCGCGGGTGCGATCGCGCCTGCGGCTGTCGTGCAATTGGTGGCCTTGAGCACACTCGTCGCACTCGAGGTCCTCGTTCCGTCGACGCTCTATCTCGCCACTCTCTTCGCGATCGGGAGGCTCCACCGCGACTCCGAGATGGCAGCGCTGGCGGCTGCGGGAGTGAGTGAGCACCGAATCCTGCGGGCCGTGCTGATCGTCGGTGGATGCGCCGCCATCGTGGTGTGGGTGCTGTCAGTGCACCTTCGCCCTTGGGCTTACACCCTCAGCTACACGATCGAACAGGAGGCGATGAGCCGTTTCGATCTCGCCAACATTCGCCCGGGCAGTTTCGTGGACCTCGGACAGGGCGGCTACGTGTTGCAGGCACAGGAGGTCGATCCTGCCGCAGCACAGTTGCGCTCGGTGTTTGTACATGTTTCGCGTGGCCGGCATACACAGCTCATATCCGCAGAGAGCGCGAAGATTCTCGATCTCGACGCCGAAGGTGCCCGCGCGGTCGAATTCCAGGACGGCTACAGCTACATGCTGGACGAGGAGGGGAATCAGGATGTGAGCATGCGATTCGGGAGTTTCATCGTCAGATTCTCGCCAGAGGAGCGGATGCAGAGATTCCGGCGCAAGGCCATCGATACGCGCACTCTGGGCGAATCGCGGGATGCCAAGGACATCGCAGAGTACCAGTGGCGTACGACCACTCCACTCGCAACGCTCCTGCTCGCCGTGCTTGCCGTGCCGCTGGCACGCTCCGGACCGCGCCAGTCGCGCTTCGGAATCTTCGTGGTGGCACTGCTCGCCTACCTGCTGATGTTCATCTCGAGCGGCGTGGTGCGTAACTGGATCGAGAACGGTGACATGCCTGCCTCTCCGGGGCTCGTTCTTGCCTACCTGCCTGCGACGCTGCTTGCTGCCTGGCTGCTCCGCTCGCCCGGGCGGCAGCCACGATGGTGGCGCCGGTGATCCTGCGCAGGTACCTGGGGCAGGCGCTGCTGCGTGGCTGGACCACAGTGGCACTGATACTCGGCGCGATGTTCGCCCTGCTGCAACTGGTCGAGGAAGGCGACAACCTGAGCGAGCGTTACCGGTTCATCGATGCGCTTGCCTATGTTGCACTCACCACACCGCTCCGGGTGCTGGAACTCTCGCCGGTGATCGCGGCCCTGGGCACCGTGATGGCATTCGCGACACTCAGCCGCAACAGCGAGATCGTGATCATGCGAACCGCCGGCCTGTCCACACGCGGCCTGCTGCGCATGGCGCTGCCGCCAACACTGGCGCTGGCATGCGTGCTGGCAGCATCAGGGGAATTCCTTGTCGCCTCGCTGCAGCACCGCGCAGAAACGCAACGCATGGTCCTGCGCAGCGGCAACCTGGACCTGCTCGCCGGCAAAGGTCTCTGGTCGCGCACCGGGCAGCAGTTCCTGAACGTTCGCGAACTCCCTGCAGGCCAGGCACCGGAAGGGATTTCCCTCTATGAATTCGATGAAAAAGGCAGGCTTCTGCGTGCGATAGAGGCCGAGCGTGCGGAACTGATGCCGGATCGTCGCTGGCGCCTGGTCAACGCGCGGATCAAGGACTGGAGTGGCACGACGCGGCTCAATCAGGCGGCAGAGTCACTGGACCTCGGTCCGTTCTGGTCCGCCACGGAACTGCCCGCCCTGGGTCAATCCCTCGCGACGATGCCACCACACGCCCTGTATCGATACGCCCAACACCTGCAACTTACGGGACAGGACGACCGGGACGTGCGCATGGCCTTCTGGGAGAAAGCCACCCTGCCGCTCTCTGCTGCCTCGATGGTGCTGCTCTGCGCGGTGCTAGGCATCGGCTTCGGATCGACGCGCAGCGCGGCTTTCGGTTGGCGCGTGCTCGCGGGAGCGGTGATCGGCGTGGGCTTCTACCTGATCACGCGCATACTGCATACCGCAGGCAACCTGCTCGGCATGCAGCAAGCCGTGGTGGTACTGCTTCCGATCGCCATGGTGGTTGCACTTTCAGCCTTTATTGCCGTCCGCACGCGCGGGCCCGGCAAGACCCGCGAGCGCCGCGCATGAGACTGATGCTGAGCTTTTATCGCGCCTATCCGCTGCGCACTCTGCTTACATTGCTGGCGATGTCGATCGCGGGCCTCGCCGAAGGTGTCGGTCTCTCTGCACTGTTGCCCTTGCTGAATATCGCTATCGAGACGGACGCAGGCACTGCCTCGCCACTGCCTGCCGTGCCGGACAATGCCTTCGAACATGGTGTGCGCGAGGCGTTGGCGTGGGCGGGAATCACCCCGGACCTGAACAACCTACTGGTGCTGATCGTGGCGGCGCTTACCCTGAAGAGCCTGTTGCTGCTGGTAGCGCAGGTGCAGGTGGGCTACAGCGCCGCGCGACTCGCTACCGACCTGCGCCTCGAGTTGCTTCGGGCGATCCTTCTGAGCCGCTGGAGCTACTTCCTGAACCAGCCCGTCGGCAAGCTGACCAACTCTCTGGCTACCGAGGCTTCGCGGGCGGCA
>JBILEG010000565.1:0-17928 GCA_044352225.1 Pseudomonadales bacterium
ACACGCACCGAATTTGCCGACAGGCAACCAGTTTTGCCTGGCGACCATAGAGACGTGGAACCACCTGATCCCATCCCGAACTCAGAAGTGAAACGCGTCATCGCCGATGGTAGTGTGGGGTCTCCCCATGTGAGAGTAGGACATCGCCAGGCACATAATCCAAAGCCCGCTCTCAGAGCGGGCTTTTTTTTACCCTCAAGATCTCGAAGAACAGAGGCCTACTGTGCGTGATAAAGATCTCGAAGCGTCTTTCGAACTGATCTCGATGCTAGCTGACGGTGGAATCCACTCCGGTACTGAGTTGGCCGTCGCGCTAGGCGTTTCACGGGCGGCAGTGTGGAAGCGCATCGGGAAGCTCGGTGCACTTGGCGTAGACGTTATAAAAGTGCGCTCGCTTGGTTACAAGCTACCGAGGCCTATCGAATTTCTAGATGTCGCGTTCCTACAGAAACATCTATCAACCCTAATGCCCGATAAGACAGTGTCCGTTGAAGTCGCTAAGCAGGTCGACTCAACGAACTTGGCGCTGCTCCGTCGGACGAGGTCAACAGATGACTTGGTGGTTACCTGTTTGCTTGCCGAGCAGCAGACCAGTGGTAGAGGACGTAGAGGAAAGGCTTGGTACAGCCCGCTGGGGGAAAACGTTTATCTCTCAATCCTCTGGCAGACTGAGCTAAGCGTTGCCAAGCTCAATGGGCTGAGCCTTGCACTAGGTGTGGTGATAGCGACGATGTTGTCAGATGTCTTCGGAATCAACGCACAGCTCAAATGGCCGAACGATGTACTCGTGAAAGACAAAAAAATCGCCGGGATCTTGGTGGAGGTAGACGGTGTTATAGAGGGGCCGCTGCGGGTCGTTGTCGGGCTGGGGTTGAACGTCTCGACAGAACGCGAGACCACCGAACCAAATGGTCACGATTGGACAAGTGTGCAAGCTCATTCCCAACGGAACGCTTCGCGAACGCACGTGGCATTGAACGTGATGTCTAGCTTGTTGACTGCTCTTAGCGAATTCGAGCGCAACGGATTTCGAACCTTTCGGCAACGATGGATGGCACTTGATGCCTACGCGGGCATGCCGGTTCAAGTTACATTCCACGAACACAGCGTTGCAGGCATGGCTTTAGGCGTTGACGAAGATGGTGCTTTGATGATCGTTGTTGATGGTGTGGTGCAAACTATCTCATCGGGTGAGGTATCCCTAAGGGTGAGAGCGTGATCCTTGACATTGACTTAGGAAACACGCGTATTAAATGGCGTGAAACCACGGCGCAATACGGCAAATCCACGACCAGAAGTATGCCTCTATCCCATGTTACCGCGGGGATGGACCTTAACCTGACAACACGCCCTCGGCGGGTTAGGGTTGCTTCGGTTCGCGGGCCAGAGGCAGAAGCTGAACTCGTTTCATGGTGTGAGCACATTTGTGGTCTAACCCCTGAGTTCGCAAGATCCACGGCCGATGCCGGCGGCGTGAGGAACGGGTACGAACAACCTGAACGCTTGGGAGTAGACAGGTGGCTTGCCATTCTCGCCGCGTACAACATGGCTCGTGGCGGAGTCGTTGTCATTGACGTAGGGACCGCGATCACTGCGGACGGGGTACATGGGTCGGGCCAACATATTGGGGGGTACATCTGCCCCGGTATGCGACTGATGGAGCGAAGTCTTCAAGCAAACACCGATCTAGTTCGATTCGCCGACACACCCCAACCCAGCATGAACCCTGGCATCAACACCGGCTCAGCGGTTTCAGCAGGCGTCCTCGCGGCGGCCGTTGGCTTCGCACAACAGAGTTGGTCCAAGCTAAGTGCACTGTCAGGGGCAAGTATCGCTATGCTGACCGGAGGAGACGCTGGGGTAGTTGCCCCCCACCTGCTCTTCCCGGTTGAGTTGGCGAGCGACCTAGTGCTCGATGGGCTCAGACTCGCACTCCCATAACAGCCCCAACCCCGACGTTCGAATTGCCGAATCATGCTGGCCTGCGTAAACTCGGCCGTATCCCGCGCAACGCTGGCGTAGCTCAATTGGCAGAGCAGCTGATTTGTAATCAGCAGGTTGGGGGTTCGATTCCCTTCGCCAGCTCCACGGCCTCCGTACGGATGGCCGCCATGATGCGACATATTCCCAGCCACAGTCGTCCGCGTTGACACGCGTCCGATCGAGCAACAGAATACCCGGCTCCGTTGGAGGGGTTCCCGAGCGGCCAAAGGGATCAGATTGTAAATCTGACGCGAAAGCTTCGCTGGTTCGAATCCAGCCCCCTCCACCATCTTTGCTCGCAGGGATGCAAACAAGGAAGGTGTAGCTGGCGCGGAGCAGAGAGCCAACACGAGCTTGCGGGTATAGTTCAACGGTAGAACCTCAGCCTTCCAAGCTGATGGTGCGGGTTCGATTCCCGCTACCCGCTCCAAAGATGTGTTCGGGTTGCGGTGGAGTGGCTGGATTGATGCCGGCCAAGATACAACAAAGGGGAGTTTGCAGGGCTCATATAGCTCAGTCGGTAGAGCACTTCCTTGGTAAGGAAGAGGTCACCGGTTCAAATCCGGTTATGAGCTCCAATAGGTTTGTTAAGCGTCGCCCATTGGGGGCGTCGTTCGGGGTCTTCAGGCTAAAAGCCATCACTACGGGAGTAGCGCACCATGGGCAAAGAGAAATTTGAGCGTAAGAAGCCGCACGTAAACGTAGGCACGATCGGTCACGTAGACCACGGTAAGACGACGCTGACCGCAGCACTTACGAAAGTATGCTCAGAAACTTGGGGAGGCGCGGCCACTGCGTTCGACCAGATCGACAAAGCCCCTGAGGAAAAAGCTCGCGGTATTACTATCTCGACTGCACACGTCGAGTACGTAAGCGCACATCGTCACTACGCTCACGTAGATTGCCCCGGCCACGCCGACTACGTGAAGAACATGATTACGGGTGCAGCCCAGATGGACGGCGCAATTCTGGTTTGCTCCGCTGCAGACGGCCCTATGCCCCAAACGCGGGAACATATCCTGCTTAGCCGGCAGGTCGGTGTTCCCTACATCGTTGTGTTCCTCAACAAAGCAGACATGGTTGACGACGCAGAACTCCTTGAGTTGGTCGAGATGGAGGTTCGTGAACTTCTCTCGAAGTACGATTTCCCTGGCGATGACACCCCGATCGTTATCGGTTCGGCGCTCATGGCGCTCGAAGGCAAAGATGACAACGGAATGGGCGTGAGCGCGGTACGTAAGCTTGTAGAGACCCTCGACACCTACATTCCGGAACCCGAGCGTGCCGTCGATCTGCCGTTCCTGATGCCTATCGAAGACGTTTTCTCGATTTCGGGTCGTGGCACTGTTGTGACTGGCCGGGTAGAGCGCGGCATCGTCAAAGTTGGTGAAGAGATCGAGATCGTTGGCATAAAGGCAACGACGAAGACGACATGCACCGGCGTAGAGATGTTCCGGAAGCTTCTCGACGAAGGGCGAGCAGGCGAAAACGTAGGTGTACTTCTCCGCGGCACCAAGCGTGACGACGTAGAGCGTGGTCAGGTTCTGGCCAAGCCCGGAACCATCAAGCCGCACACGAAGTTCACCGCCGAGGTGTACGTGCTTACGAAGGAGGAGGGCGGTCGCCACACACCGTTTTTCAAGGGCTATCGTCCTCAGTTCTACTTCCGCACGACGGATGTTACTGGGGCCTGCGAGTTGCCGGCAGGTGTGGAGATGGTGATGCCTGGCGATAACCTGTCGATGGAAGTAACCCTCATCGCACCTATTGCGATGGATGAGGGGCTGCGCTTCGCGATCCGTGAAGGCGGCCGCACCGTTGGTGCTGGCGTAGTGGCTAAGATCATCGAGTGACTGTCTGACGGTGGTCCATGAGCAGCGGGGCGGGTAGAACCGTCCCACGTTCTTCGCGTGTTAGTGTGTGCGAAAGGCCAGTAGCTCAATTGGCAGAGCGGCGGTCTCCAAAACCGCAGGTTGGGGGTTCGATTCCCTCCTGGCCTGCCAGCGCACACCGTTATGAAGCCATCGTCTGACGCATGTTGGGTTCCGACGTTAACTAGGTTCCGGCTCCATCGATGAAAGCAATTGCAAGTGAGAGTGACAGCCGCCTTGACTGGCTGAAATGGGTTGTCGTTGCCGCAATCATCGCTGCTGCAGTGTGGGGAAATGTCGAGTACCGAGACACTGCGCTGATTTATAGAGCAATCGCGCTGACGCTGGCGGCCATAGCCGGAGTAGCTGTTGCGTCGCAAACCGCGCAGGGAGTTGCGTTTATCGAACTCGCCCGAGCGGCTCGGTCTGAGATCCGCAAAGTGGTCTGGCCGACTCGTCAGGAGGCGACGCAGACGACCTTGGTCGTGGTGGTCGTCGTAATCGTCATGTCCTTGCTTCTGTGGGGCTTGGATACGTTTCTCGGCTGGCTTGCCTCCAAGCTGATCGGTTAGGGGATAGGAATGTCGAAACGTTGGTATGTCGTTCATGCGTACTCGGGCTTCGAGAAGCGAGTCGCGGGTGCCATCAAGGAGCGGATCCAGCGCTTTGGGATGCAGGACAAATTCGGTGAGATCCTGGTTCCGACCGAAGAAGTGGTCGAGATGCGCGGCGGGCAGAAGCGTAAGAGCGAGAGAAAGTTTTTCCCGGGTTACGTGCTCGTTGAAATGGACCTTGACGAGGACAGCTGGCATCTCGTCAAGGAAACCCCGCGTGTGATGGGTTTCATCGGTGGTAAAGCTGACAAGCCCTCGCCAATAACTGAGTCTGAGGCTAGAGCAATTCTCCAGCGCGTCGAAGAGGGAGCGGAGAAGCCGCGGCCCAAGACGATATTCGAGCCCGGAGAGATGGTCCGTGTAGTCGATGGCCCTTTCAACGACTTCAATGGCGTCGTAGAACAGGTCGATTACGACAAGAACCGACTGAAAGTCGCCGTACTGATTTTTGGGCGATCTACTCCCGTCGAGTTGGACTTCGGTCAGGTCGAAAAGGCCTGAGTATTTGCGCACGCCGCCCAAAGGTCGGCGTGCGTGGGGAGCCTGAGACGGATCGGTTGCGGTACCGGTCCAGAGGCGTTATCCACCCGCAAGGAGTGAACCGATGGCAAAGAAAGTTGACGCTTACATAAAACTACAGGTGAAGGCTGGCCAAGCCAACCCGAGTCCCCCCGTTGGACCGGCGCTCGGCCAGCGCGGCGTGAATATCATGGAGTTCTGCAAAGCCTTCAACGCTGCAACGCAGGGCATGGAGCTCGGGATGCCCATCCCCGTCGTGATCACTGTTTATTCTGACCGCAGTTTCACCTTCGTCACCAAGACTCCGCCCGCGACCGTTCTGCTGAAAAAGGCGGCAGGAATCCAGTCGGGAAGTAGCACCCCCAACAGCAACAAGGTGGGCAAGGTCTCGCGCAGTCAGGTCGAAGACATTGCGCGCACCAAGATGCCTGATCTCACCGCGGCTGACCTTGAAGCTGCGGTACGTACCATTGCGGGCAGCGCGCGCAGCGCGGGCATCGTGGTTGAGGGACTTTAATCATGTCGAAGCTCAGCAAAAAACAGAAAGCGATCCGGGAAAAAATCGTCCCTGGAAAGCAGTATCCCATCGATGAGGCCGTCAACATCATCAACAGCCTCCCGCCCGCGAAGTTTGCGGAGTCGATTGATGTCGCTGTGAACCTCGGCGTAGATGCGCGGAAATCGGACCAACAGGTTCGAGGCGCCACAACGCTTCCCCATGGCGCAGGCAAGACCGTGCGTGTTGCCGTCTTCACGCAGGGAGCCAGTGCTGAAGCTGCAAAAGCTGCAGGCGCCGATATCGTCGGGATGGACGATTTGGCAGAGCAGGTCAAGGCAGGAAACATCCAGTTCGACGTGGTTATTGCTTCACCTGATGCGATGAGGGTTGTTGGTCAGTTGGGTCAGATTCTCGGACCAAGAGGTCTGATGCCTAACCCGAAGACCGGCACAGTCACCCCCGACGTGGTCACTGCAGTCCGCAACGCGAAGGCTGGACAAGTGCGCTACCGTACTGACAAGAACGGAATCGTTCACGGAGCGATTGGCAAGGTCGGCTTCGCGACAAACGCGATCCGGGAGAATCTTGAAGCGTTGTTGGCCGATCTTCGTAAATCGCGTCCCGCGACTGCCAAGGGGAGCTATCTCAAGAAGGTGACGCTCTCGACCACGATGGGGCCCGGAATCGTTATAGATCAGTCAAGCCTGGAAGGTTGACTTGCGCCCCGCCTTGGCAACTGCGCGCCCGAACGGACTTGGTTGTCCTCGCTAGCGTGCAAAGAGATCAGTGAAGTTCTGCCCCACAGGTGCAGGGCTTCTGAAAAGGAAACTTTGGGGTCGTTGGACGGTGTCTTCGGAAACCGGACAGGGCCATCAAAGACCGTAGGTCCCGCAAGGGTTAATCATCGCCGCGAGGCGAGGGCCTACGCAGATGGTGGAAACCCGATTGTCCTCAATTGGAGTGGCTCACCGAAAAAGAGTCCGTACGCTATGCCTGCGCAAGCCGGCAAACCCGCACGGAAATGACGGCAAACCCGGCCTGTTGCAAGACTGGCCAACAAAGGAGTGACTCCAGTGGCACTGGGACTCGAAGACAAGAAAGCGATAGTTGCTGAAGTCAGAGAGACCGCTGCCAATGCACTTTCTGTTGTGATTGCTGACGCCCGTGGCGTCAGCGTTGGGCATCTCACCGCACTGCGCAAGCAGGCTCGCGAGCAAAAGGTACATGTGCGGGTCATCCGCAATACCTTGGCGAAGCGCGCCGTAGAAGGTACCGCCTTCGAATGTATTGCGCCCGCGTTGAAAGGCCCTTCGCTGCTTGCCTTTTCCATGGAGGATCCCGGCGCAGGCGCACGCATCTTCAAGGACTTCGCCAAACAGGTTGAAGCCTTTGAAGTAAAGGCATTGGCTGTCAGCGGCAGGCTAATGGGTCCGGAGCAGATAGACGTATTGGCTTCGCTGCCGACACGCGATCAGGCAATTTCGATGCTGATGAGCGTGATGCAGGCACCGATCGCCAAGTTCGTCCGTACGGTCAACGAAGTGCCGGGCAAGCTTGTCCGCACCATCGCTGCCATCCGGGACCAGAAAGAGGCCGCTTGACGGTTCTAATCCGACTTTCCGATAGACATGAATTTCCAGGAGCAAAGACCAATGGCACTTTCCAAAGACGACATTCTGAACGCCATCGCCGAGATGACCGTTATGGACGTCGTGGATCTGATCAAGGCAATGGAAGAGAAGTTCGGCGTGTCCGCTGCAGCTGCAGTCGCGGCAGCGCCCGCAGCAGCGGCAGCAGCGGCTCCCGTTGAAGAAGAGAAGACCGAATTCGACGTAATCCTCAAAGATTCCGGCGAGAAGAAGGTCAACGTGATCAAGGTGGTTCGCACCCTGACCGGCCTGGGCCTCAAAGAAGCCAAGGATCTGGTCGATGGCGCGCCGTCCACCGTCAAAGAAGGCATCAGCAAGGCCGATGCGGCCGATGCCAAGAAGCAGCTGGAAGAAGCTGGCGCCACTGTCGAAGTCAAGTGATCTCGAAGGGGTCGACCGGATTTTCCGGTCCGGCAACCGACGCTGGACCGGGGGCGAAAGCCTCCGGTCCCTCGTCGTTTTCGGCAGGTTGCTGAAAGGCGCACGCCTTTCAGGAGCCTGTTGTTGGTAACCGATGCGGGCACATAGCCGGGGAGATCAGATGGCTTACTCATATACCGAGAGAAAACGCATCCGCAAGGAATTCGGCAAGCTGAAGCTCCCGCGCGGGCTTGAGATGCCGCACCTCCTCGCGATCCAGCTCGATTCTTACAAACAGTTCTTGCAGGCGGAAGCACTCCCGCTGCACCGTGAGGAGAATGGTCTTCACGGTGCTTTCCGCTCCGTGTTCCCGATTGTCAGCTATTCGGGAAATGCAGCCCTGGAATACGTTGATTACGCGCTCGGCAAGCCGATGTTCGACGTCAAGGAGTGTCAGCTGCGTGGCGCGAACTACGCCGTGCCGCTGCGCGTGCGCGTGCGCCTGATCATCTACGACCGTGAGTCCTCCACCCGCGCGATCAAAGACATCAAGGAACAGGAAGTGTTCATGGGCGAAGTTCCGCTCATGACGGAGAACGGTACCTTCGTCATCAACGGCACAGAGCGCGTCGTTGTATCGCAGCTCCACCGCTCGCCCGGTGTGTTCTTCGACCACGACAAAGGCAAGACCCACTCTTCCGGAAAGCTGCTTTACTCCGCTCGCATCATTCCATACCGCGGCTCCTGGCTCGACTTCGAGTTCGACCCCAAGGACCTCGTTTTTGTGCGTATCGATCGCCGCCGCAAACTTCCGGCGACGATCCTCCTGCGTGCCCTGGGCTACACGGCCCAGGAAATGCTGGCGATGTTCTACGACACCAACGTTTTCAACGCGGACAAGACTGGTAACTGGGTCCTCGACCTCGTCGCCGAGCGCCTGCGTGGCGAGATCGCGACCTTCGACATCAAGGATGAGAAAGGCAACGTGATCGTGGAACGCGGCCGTCGCGTTACGGCGCGCCACATCCGCCAGATGTCCAAGCTGACGCACCTGACCGTGCCGCCCGACTACATCGCGGGCCGTTCCTTGGCAACTGATCTGATCGACCCTGAAACCGGGGAGGTGATTGCCGAGTGCAACACCGAGCTGACGACTGACCTCGTCGGCAAGATCGCGGCCAAAGGCATCAAGCGCATCGAGACGATCTACACCAACGAACTCGACTGTGGTCCTTTCGTCTCGCACACGCTTCGCAGTGATCCGACCCGCACACCCCTCGAGGCCTTGGTCGAGATCTACCGCATGATGCGCCCCGGCGAGCCGCCGACGCGCGAGGCAGCCGAGAACCTGTTCAACAATCTTTTCTTCTCCGCCGAGCGTTATGACCTCTCCGAGGTCGGCAGGATGAAGTTCAACCGCCGCTTGGGCCGCGAAGAGGTCAAGGGCTCCGGTGTGCTGAGCCGCGAAGATATCGTTGATGTTCTGCGCTCGCTCATCTCGATCCGGAACGGTAAGGGTATCGTCGACGACATCGATCACCTGGGTAACCGTCGTGTGCGCTCAGTAGGTGAGATGGCTGAGAACCAGTTCCGTGTAGGCCTCGTTCGCGTCGAGCGTGCCGTCAAGGAGCGGTTGAGCATCGCCGAGTCCGAGGCTCTTATGCCCCAGGACCTGATCAATGCTAAGCCCGTGGCTGCGGCAATCAAGGAGTTCTTTGGTTCAAGCCAGCTCTCGCAGTTCATGGACCAGAACAACCCGCTCTCCGAAGTCACGCACAAGCGGCGTGTATCGGCGCTCGGGCCGGGTGGTCTGACCCGCGAACGCGCCGGCTTCGAGGTGCGCGACGTCCACCCGACGCACTACGGCCGCGTCTGCCCCATCGAGACGCCTGAAGGTCCAAACATCGGCCTCATCAACTCTCTGGCGACGTTCGCGCGCACAAACCGCTACGGTTTTCTCGAGTCGCCGTACCGGAAAGTCGTGAACGGCAAGGTTACCGACGAGATCGAGTACCTTTCTGCAATCAACGAAGCCGAGTACGTGATCGCGCAGGCGTCCGCGCGCCTCGACAAGAACGGCAAACTCGTCGATGACCTGGTGGCAGTCCGTCACCAGAACGAGTTCACGGTCATGTCGCCCGAGCGTGTCGGCTACATGGACGTGTCGCCGAAGCAGGTCGTCTCCGTCGCAGCATCACTGATCCCCTTCCTCGAGCACGACGACGCGAACCGCGCGCTCATGGGCTCGAACATGCAGCGTCAGGCAGTTCCCACGCTGCGAGCCGAGAAACCGCTCGTCGGCACAGGTATCGAGCGTACCGTCGCGCGCCACTCAGGCGTCTGCGTCGTGGCCCGTCGTGGCGGCGAAATCGAGAGCGTGGACGCGGGCCGCATCGTGGTCCGTGTAAAGGAATCCGAGATCGCTGCCGGCGAGGCCGGTGTCGATATCTACAACCTCACCAAGTACACGCGTTCGAACCAGAACACCTGTATCAATCAGCGTCCGGTCGTCCGTCAGGGCGACAAGGTCGAGCGCGACGACGTACTTGCTGATGGACCCTCCGTGGACCTCGGTGAACTGGCGCTCGGCCAGAACATGCGTATCGCGTTCATGCCGTGGAACGGTTACAACTTCGAAGACTCGATTTTGATTTCCGAGCGCGTCGTGCGTGAAGACCGCTTCACCACCATCCACATTCAGGAACTGAGCTGCGTCGCTCGCGACACCAAGCTTGGCTCCGAGGAAATCACGGCGGACATTCCCAACGTCGGAGAGGGTGCCTTGGCGAAGCTCGACGAGTCGGGCATCGTCTACATCGGCGCAGAGGTGAATGCGGGTGACATTCTCGTGGGAAAGGTCACGCCCAAGGGTGAAACCCAGCTCACGCCGGAAGAAAAACTCCTCCGCGCGATCTTCGGCGAGAAGGCCTCTGACGTGAAGGATACTTCGCTCCGGGTGCCGTCCAGCACGAAGGGTACGGTGATCGACGTCCAGATCTTCACGCGAGAAGGTCTCCCGCGCGACCAGCGTGCCCTGGAGATCGAAAAGTCCCAGCTCGACGAGTTCCGCAAGGATCTGAAGGACGAGTACCGCATCGTCGAAAACGCCACCTTCGCACGACTTCGCACTCAGCTGTCTGGCAACAAGGTCCTGAGCGGGCCTGGCCTCAAGAAGGATGCGGTGCTGAGCGTCGGGGATCTGGATGCGATGCCCCATGACCAGTGGTTCAAACTCCGCATGGCGAGTGACGAACTGAACGCCATGATCGAGGACGCCGAGAACGATCTCGCCGCCCGCAAGGACGACATGGAAAAGCGTTACGAGGAGAAGCACCGCAAGCTATCAAGCGGCGACGATCTGGCGCCTGGCGTACTCAAGATCGTCAAGGTCTACCTCGCCGTGAAGCGTCGCGTACAACCGGGCGACAAGATGGCGGGCCGTCACGGTAACAAGGGCGTGATCTCCGTGATCATGCCTGAGGAAGACATGCCGCACGACGAATTCGGGCAACCCGTGGACATCGTGCTGAACCCGCTAGGTGTGCCCTCGCGGATGAACGTGGGTCAGATTCTCGAGGCACACCTCGGGCTGGCTGCCCGTTCTCTCGGCCAGAAGATCGACAACATGCTGAAGGAACAGCGCAAGATCGCCGAAATCCGCCGTTTCCTCGACGAGATCTACAACACTGCCGGTGGTCAGCCGGTCGATCTCAAGTCGCTCTCTGATACCGAAATCCTCGACCTCGCCGGAAACCTTCGCGGCGGCGTACCCATGTCGACCCCGGTGTTCGACGGCGCTACGGAAGATGAGATCAAGGCTCTTCTGCGCCTTGGCGACCAGCCCGAGACCGGTCAGATGCGCCTCTATGACGGTCGTACTGGTGAGTCCTTCGAGCGGCCGGTGACCGTGGGCTACATGTATGTGCTCAAACTGAACCACCTCGTCGACGACAAGATGCACGCGCGCTCCACGGGCTCCTACAGTCTGGTGACGCAGCAACCTCTCGGCGGCAAAGCCCAGTTTGGTGGTCAGCGCTTCGGCGAGATGGAAGTCTGGGCGCTTGAGGCCTACGGCGCCGCCTACACGCTGCAGGAGATGCTCACGGTCAAGTCCGACGATGTGAACGGCCGTACCCGGATGTACAAGAATATCGTCGATGGTGACCACCGGATGGAACCGGGGATGCCGGAGTCCTTCAACGTACTCGTGAAGGAAATCCGGTCACTCGGCATCGATATCGAACTCGAGTCCGACTGATTTACGCCGAAGCCGGAAAGCAATACGCGGAGGAACGGCCTTGAAAGATTTATTGAACCTGATGAAAGCCCAATCCCCGGTAGAGGAGTTCGATGCGATCCGCATCGGGCTTGCCTCGCCGGAAATGATCCGCTCCTGGTCCTATGGCGAGGTCAAGAAGCCGGAGACGATCAATTACCGCACCTTCAAGCCCGAGCGAGACGGGCTCTTCTGCGCGAAGATTTTCGGGCCTGTGAAGGACTACGAGTGCCTCTGCGGCAAGTACAAGCGCCTCAAACACCGTGGCGTGATCTGCGAGAAGTGCGGCGTCGAAGTCGCTCTCGCCAAAGTCCGTCGCGAGCGCATGGGCCACATCGAACTTGCGAGCCCGGTCGCGCATATCTGGTTCCTGAAATCGCTTCCCTCGCGGATCGGGTTGTTGCTCGACATGACGCTGCGCGACATCGAGCGCGTGCTCTATTTCGAAAGCTACATGGTGATCGATGAAGGCATCACCAGCCTTCAGCGCGGGCAACTGCTCAGCGACGAGCAGTACTATCAGGCGCTCGAGGAACACGGTGACGATTTCACTGCGAAGATGGGCGCCGAAGCCATCCAGCAGTTCATCGCAGACATCAACATCGAGGAAGAGATCCAGCGCCTGCGCGAGGAGCTCCCCCAGACGACGTCCGAAACCAAGATCAAGAAGCTCTCCAAGCGGCTCAAGCTGCTCGAGGCCTTCCACCAATCCGGCAACAAGCCCCAGTGGATGGTGCTGAATGCGCTGCCCGTTCTGCCGCCGGACCTGCGCCCGCTCGTCCCGCTGGACGGTGGCCGTTTTGCCACATCCGACCTGAACGACCTCTACCGCCGGGTCATCAACCGCAATAACCGTCTGAAGCGCCTGCTCGACCTCTCGGCGCCGGACATCATCGTCCGCAACGAGAAGCGCATGCTGCAGGAAGCAGTGGACGCATTGCTGGATAACGGCCGTCGCGGCCGCGCCATCACGGGCACCAACAAGCGCCCGCTCAAGTCACTTGCCGACATGATCAAGGGCAAGCAAGGCCGCTTCCGCCAGAACCTGCTGGGCAAGCGCGTCGACTACTCTGGCCGTTCCGTGATTGTGGTGGGCCCCACACTGAAGCTGCACCAGTGCGGTCTTCCCAAGAAGATGGCGCTGGAACTCTTCAAGCCCTTCATTTTCGGCAAGCTGGAAACCCGTGGTCTCGCGACCACCATCAAAGCCGCCAAAAAGATGGTCGAACGGGAGCCGCCGGAGGTCTGGGATATCCTCGCCGAGGTTATCCGCGAGCATCCGGTACTGCTTAACCGTGCGCCGACGCTACACCGTCTCGGCATCCAGGCGTTCGAGCCGGTGCTGATCGAAGGCAAAGCTATCCAACTCCACCCGCTGGTCTGCGCGGCGTACAACGCCGACTTCGACGGTGACCAGATGGCTGTGCACGTGCCCCTCACGCTGGAAGCCCAGCTCGAGGCGCGCGCTCTGATGATGTCCAGCAATAACATCCTCTCGCCCGCGAACGGCGAGCCGATCATCGTTCCCTCGCAGGACGTTGTCCTCGGTCTCTACTACATGACTCGCGAGCGTTTTGGCGCGAAAGGCGAGGGCATGGCGTTCGTGGATGCCAACGAGGTTTCCCGTGCCTATGGTGCTGGCCAGGTCGACCTGCAGGCCCGGGTCAAAGTCCGGGTTCGTGAAAAGCTTTTCGAAGGCGCTGAACTGAAGGAAATCGTTCGTCGTGTCGATACAACCGTCGGTCGCGTGATCCTGTTCGAGATCGTGCCCGATGGCATGGGTTTCGACTTGGTCAACCGCGCAATGAACAAGAAGGCGATCTCCCGCCTCATCAACACCTGCTATCGCACGGTGGGGCTGAAGGAAACCGTCATCTTCGCTGACCAGCTCATGTACACCGGTTTCGAGTACTCGACCCGCTCGGGTGCGTCCATCGGCGTTAACGACTTCGTCATTCCCGAGAAGAAAGCCTCGATCATCGGTGATGCCGAGAACGAGGTGAAGGAAATCGAAGCGCAGTACTCCTCGGGTCTGGTGACCCAAGGCGAAAAGTACAACAAGGTGATCGACATCTGGTCGCGTGCCAACGACCTCGTTGCAAAAGCAATGATGGAAGGCATCTCGAAAGAAGAAGTCGAGTACAAGGGGCGCGACGGGAAAAAGAAGAAGGAGCAGCAGGATTCCTTCAACTCCGTGTTCATGTATGCAGACTCTGGCGCCCGGGGCTCGCCTGCCCAGATCCGCCAGTTGGCCGGTATGCGTGGTCTGATGGCCAAGCCCGATGGCTCCATCATCGAGACGCCCATCACCGCGAACTTCCGTGAAGGTCTGAACGTACTTCAGTACTTCATCTCCACGCACGGAGCGCGCAAGGGGCTTGCCGATACAGCACTCAAGACTGCCAACTCCGGGTACCTCACCCGGCGCCTCGTGGACGTGGCGCAGGATCTGGTGATCACTGAAGTAGATTGCGGCACGACGGAAGGTCTGCTGATGACGCCCGTCATCGAGGGCGGTGACGTGATCGAAGCCCTCGGCGACCGCGTGCTGGGTCGAGTGGTGGCCAATGATGTGATGCGGCCGGGCTCCGATGAGGTCGCGGTGCCTGGCGGCACGATGCTTGACGAGGGCTGGATCGAGCGCCTTGAGAAACTTGGCGTAGATGAACTGACGGTTCGTTCCCCGATAACCTGCGAGATCCGCTACGGGATCTGCAGCATGTGCTACGGACGGGATCTCGCCCGCGGGCACCGTGTCAACATTGGCGAGGCGATCGGCGTGGTCGCAGCCCAGTCGATCGGTGAACCCGGCACGCAGCTCACCATGAGGACATTCCACATTGGTGGTGCCGCGTCGCGTGCCACGGCGCAGGACAACATACAGGTCAAGACCGACGGGACTGTGCGGCTGCACAATCTTCGTACGGTAGAGCAGAAGACGGGCAAGCTGGTTGCGGTATCGCGCTCTGGCGAGCTCTCCGTACTCGACCCCAATGGTCGCGAGCGCGAGCGCTACCGGTTGCCATACGGCTCTGTCATCTCGCTGCGCGACGGCGATGCGGTCAAGGCGCGTCAGGTCGTTGCGACCTGGGATCCCCATACCCACCCGATCATCACCGAGGTGGCCGGCAAGATCAGATTCGATCATGTTGAAGAGAACATCAGCGTCAATCGTCAAATCGACGAACTGACCGGCCTCTCCAGCATCTCGATCATGGATCCTTCGGAGCGGCCCGCAGCCGGCAAGGACCTGCGTCCTGCCGTGACACTCGTCGATGCCAAAGGCAAGGAGATCTGTCTGCCGGGCACGAACATCCCGGCGCACTATTTCCTGCCTGCAGGAGCATTGGTGAGTCTTGAAGACGGCGCGAAACTCGATGTGGGCGACGTCATTGCGCGTATCCCACAGGAGGCGGGCGGCACGAAGGACATCACCGGCGGTCTTCCCCGAGTGGCCGATCTCTTCGAGGCGCGCAAGCCGAAGGAGCCCGCTATCCTCGCCGAAGTGTCCGGCACCATCGGCTTCGGCAAGGAAACCAAAGGCAAGCGTCGCCTGCGCATTACCCCTACCGACGGTCAATTGTTGCCCGATGGCAGCAGCGAGTATGAAACTCTGATACCGAAATGGCGCAGTCTCTCGGTGTTCGAGGGCGAAAGCGTGGCCAAGGGCGAAGTCGTATCCGAGGGCCCGCCCGCGCCGCACGATATCCTGCGCCTCAAGGGAGTCGAGGAACTCGCCAAGTACATCGTCAGCGAGATTCAGGACGTTTACCGTCTGCAGGGCGTGCGGATCAACGATAAGCACATCGAAGTCATCGTGCGTCAGATGCTCCGCAAGGTGGAGATCACGGCTCAAGGCGACACATCGTTCATCAAAGGCGAGCAGGTTGAATACACGAGACTGCTTGAGGAGAACGAGCGTGCTGAACAGCAGGATCTGATGCCGGCCAGTTACGAGCGTGTGCTGCTCGGCATCACCAAGGCATCTCTGGCGACCGAGTCGTTCATTTCAGCGGCCTCCTTCCAGGAAACGACACGAGTCCTCACGGAAGCGGCAGTCACTGGCAAACGGGATTTCCTGCGTGGCCTCAAGGAGAACGTGGTCGTCGGCCGACTGATCCCCGCCGGTACGGGCTTCGCCTATCACAGCGAGCGTCGCCGTCGTCGCGCGAAGGAGACGGGCGAGGCGACCGTGAGCGCGAGTGATATCGAAGCAGCACTGTCCGAGGCTCTGAGTACACAGGATCGCTGACGGTATTTTTGAGCGGGCCGGACAAGGAAGTTCCAGCCCGGGTTGACGGTGTCGGGGGGCATCCCTAGAATCCCGCCTCCCTCGAGCAGGGGCCTCTCCGATCAGAGAGGCTCAAAGCGAGGTGGCTATCGGCCACCGTTGGTTTTTGTGTGGCGCCCACCATGGGGTGTGTGCCTTAACCGGAGCAGAAAATGTCGACGATCAACCAGCTGGTCCGCAAGCCGCGCCAGCGCAAGGTCGAGAAGAGCACCGTCCCCGCGCTCAAGGGTTGCCCCCAGCGCCGGGGCGTATGCACGCGTGTCTACACCACGACACCCAAGAAGCCCAACTCTGCGTTGCGCAAAGTGTGTCGAGTGCGTCTCACCAGTGGCTATGAGGTCACCTCCTACATCGGTGGTGAAGGGCACAACCTGCAGGAGCACAGCGTGGTGCTGATCCGCGGGGGCCGAGTGAAAGATCTTCCGGGCGTTCGCTACCACACGGTCCGCGGTACGCTGGATACCTCGGGTGTGACGAAGCGTCGTCAGCGCCGCTCCAAATACGGCGCGAAGAAACCGAAGTCCTGATCCCGCGCCACCCTTTCCGGGTGGTTGGATGAAAACCAGTAAGGCCGGGCCCTCGGTAACCACCGCAGGCTGTCCCGGGTAACCTGAAACCAGAGAGGTGTGTTGAGATGCCAAGAAGACGCGTTGCCGCTAAGCGGGAAATCCTTCCAGATCCCAAATTCGGGAATGTGACCCTCGCAAAATTCATGAACCACGTGATGGTCTGCGGCAAGAAATCGCTGGCTGAGCGCATTGTTTATGGCGCTCTCGAGATGGTTCGCGAGCGTACCAAGCGTGACCCGCTTGGCGTGTTCGAGGAAGCGCTGGCAAACGTGGCGCCGATGGTCGAAGTGAAATCCCGCCGTGTGGGCGGTGCCACCTACCAGGTGCCCGTAGAGGTACGTGCCTCCCGTCAGCAGGCGCTCGCCATGCGCTGGCTTGTGGATTACGCCCGCGCCCGCGGAGAGAAATCCATGGCCCAGCGTCTCGCAGGCGAGCTTGCTGACGCCAGCCAAGGGCGTGGAGCGGCCGTGAAAAAGCGCGAAGACACGCACCGCATGGCTGAGGCCAACAAGGCGTTCTCCCACTACCGGTTCTGATTCGGCATGCGGCTCGCCCCGAGGAGCAACCGTGGCGCGCCGCACTCCCCTTGACCGATATCGCAACGTCGGGATCATCGCGCATATAGACGCCGGAAAAACAACGACGACCGAGCGAATCCTCTACTGCACGGGCGTTTCCAGCCGGATGGGTGAAGTTCATGACGGGTCTACCGTCATGGACTGGATGCCAGAAGAGCAGGAACGTGGGATCTCCATAACCGCTGCAGCGACGACCTGCTTCTGGTCGGGCTCTGATTCCGGCTTCTCAGAGCATCAGATAAACATCATTGACACTCCCGGGCATGTTGACTTCACGGTTGAGGTCGAGAGGTCCCTTCGTGTGCTGGATGGCGCCGTTGTTGTGCTCTGCGGCGTTTCTGGCGTGCAGTCCCAAACCCAGACTGTATGGCGTCAGGCCTCGCGACATCGAATTCCCCGCATGGTGTTCATCAACAAAATGGATCGTCCGGGCGCTAGCTTCGAAGACACCTTGGCGCAAGTGCGGGAGCGCTTGGGCGCGGTCCCGGTGCCACTGCAATTGCCACTGACACTGGATGGGGTACTGGCCGGCATCGTCGATCTCGTAACAATGCAGGCGCTGCTGTGGGATCCGTCAGGTCACATCGAGAGCTTCCGGGCCGAACCCATACCAGAGCACTACGCGCGAAGCTGTGCGCTTATGCGGGAGGTCGTCGTCGAGGCGGCGGCTGAGGCCAGCGATGACCTGACGGCCCGGTATGTCGACGGACGCGGGCTCA